>NZ_JAQMUA010000401.1:0-3051 GCF_028330895.1 Kamptonema animale CS-326
ACAACCAACAACTAACAACTAACAACTAACAACTAACAACTAACAACTAACAACTAACAACTAACAACTAACAACTAACAACTAACAACTAACAACTAACAACTAACAACTAACAACTAACAAAAATCATGCAGATCGCGCAAAAAATTCCTATTGCTCTCAAAAGACATTTTTTTACCACAACTTTTTTACTACTATTAGCAATACTTTATGCTCCGCTAATAATCCACTGGTATGATGGCTGGCTGAACAAAACTATTGGCATCGAACATGAATATTTTAGTCATGGTTTAATTGGTCTGCCTTACGCTCTTTACATTGCCTGGACACACCGCCATCGCTGGAGCAAATTACCCGATTTATTTCATCCTTTGGGAGCGGTTTTACTAGCAATAGCAGGGGTATTTTATCTCAGCAAATTGAGCGATTTAGTAAATTTATCTTTTCCACTGATTCTAGCAGGAATGTGCTTATCCTTAAAAGGATTTCCAGGGTTTAATTTACAAAGAATACCGCTGCTATTTGTCCTACTAGCAACGCCTAATTATATTCCCTATCTCATTGAACCTTACGCCTTACCATTGCAGCACTTCATTGCTACAGTAACAGGTTTCATTTTGACCCAAATTGGCTTAGATGTTACAGTCGAAAATATTTACTTATATGTCAGGGGTAGAATTGTTGAAGTCGCTCCCCACTGTGCAGGCCTAAAAATGTTATTTACCAGTTTTTATGTTAGCTTAATGCTATTGCATTGGACAGGAGTTTGGAGTTCTCGCAAGAGAAGTATATTATTTTTATCTCTGGCTATTATCCTCAGCATTACTGCTAATATTCTCCGAAACACTTTGTTAACTCTTTTTCACGGTACTGGTCGAGAAAAAGCTTTTGCTTGGCTTCACGCAGGATGGGGAGGAGATTTGTATTCAGCTTGTATGTTAGGTATGCTAGTGGTGATACTCAATGGAATGGAAAAGTATTTGCCAAGTAAATTTGAATAGCAATTGCTAACGGTTAATTGTTAACAAATAATTGCTGATTGCAAGTGAAAAAATCCCTCAGTCTGCCTGTCTCCGTATCTCGCCGTCTCCTTCCTTATTCCTAATTTTGAATTTTAAATTCCCGCTTATGTTGCAATTGCCCAAATCATATCAACTATCAAAAATTGTCGTACTGTTGTTTTTACTGATGCTCGTTACCGCTGAAGCTATTCCCAGCTACTTGAAAGGACAATGGGCGTGGATGAAGCCGCCCCAAGTTGCCACACTTAAGGAATTAAAAATTTTGCGTCGTGAAGGGTTAACACTTCCTGGATGGGCAAAAAGCGCCCATATAAATTTAATGATTAGCGGTCACAAATGGTTAGTTCAAGAGCTTAAACATGACGGTAAAAGTGCAATTTTGTTACTACTTCCCCAAAATGACCATAAAGATAAACCTCAAGTAGAATGGACTGATCTTAAGGGATTTCACGAGTGGAAAACTGACTCCGACCAGACTCTAAATTTTACAGTAGACTTACAAGAAAAAATCCCAAAAAATTCTCAGGACATTTCAGTGGCGGCCCAATTCTTCCGAAGCTGGGATCAAAAGCAAACCTTTGCTGTTTTGCAGTGGTACGCTCAACCTTCTGGGGGTTCGGCGACACCTAGTAGTTGGTTTTGGGAAGACAGCAAGGCACAGTTATTTAATCGTCGCGTTCCCTGGGTGGCTGTTTGTATTTTAATTCCTCTTGAACCTTTAGCCGATATTGAGAAAGCTCGACCATTAGCAATATATTTCGGTCAAAATGTCCAGTTAGCTTTGATGAAAGATGCTCTACGATTTTAGACAGGACTTACGCAAAACTATTAGTAACGCCGCCATCCTAGCGGTAACAATACCGCCAGGATGGCGGCGTTACGTATTTAGATGGAAAAATATTACAAAAATATAGATTTATGGAAACCAAAAATAACTCAAAAATCCCCAATCGTCAATCCCAAGTTAAAACTGGAATTGCCTTCTACCTGGCAAGCTTCTACTCAGCAGCTTGGACTCTTTCTTTTACTGCCCTATTCTGGGGATTAAATACTAAATTCGAGCGGAGCGCTTTCGCTGAGTTGGTGAGCCAAAATCTCCCTACATTACCGACTCTCAAAGAGCCACAACAACAGCAAAAACCGAGTATTCCTGTTAATACAAACCCCCCCATTCAAATCAATCCTGCCTTTCGCAACCGTGCTTACCTCTTGGGCCCAGGAGATCAAATTTCTATTCAAGTTCAGCGCTTCCCAGATTTAGGTTTTGCTACCTCAATTAGTCAGGAAGGGTTAGTTGTGCTACCACTAATCGGAGCAGTGAATTTGCGGGGCCTCACTGTCGAACAAGCACAGCAACTTATCCGCGATCGCCTCAACAGATTTATCAAAAATCCCAATGTTGCTGTCTCCCTGATAATTCAGCGTCCCGTAACCGTCACAGTCACAGGTCAAGTCGCCAGGCCTGGTTTTTATCCCCTACCAACTCCTCAAATCTCTGCGGCCCTTTTCGCAGCATCCGGTACTACTTCCACTGCTGACTTGCGAGGGGTACTGGTACGCCGCACTTTAGCTAACGGTGCGATCGCCGAACAGAAAATCGACCTACTAACCCCCCTGCAAACTGGTATCGCGCCGCCCGATTTGCGTCTAGAAGACGGAGATGCCATTATCGTGCCTTACCAACAAGTCACAGCCGATCGCAAGTCCGACCGCGATGTGGCAGCCAGATACAGTCTAGCGGCGGCCCAGGGGCCCGTACAAGTCACAATCGCGGGAGAGGTGAGTAAACCTGGTTTCTATACTTTACCTGCCGGTTCCGGGCGGATTTCTGCTGCTTTAGTCGCTGCGGGGGGCGCAACTCTGAAAGCTGACTTGCGGGAAGTGCGAGTGCGGCGGACTTCAGGGGGCGACAATGAGGCTAAAGCGGTTGCTGGATAAGCTTTATAGCTCTCAATCCCCTCTGATAAAATGATTTCTTATTGCGAACCAAATCTATCATAGATTCTACCCACTCCTGACATTCATTAAA
>NZ_JAQMUA010000402.1:0-3622 GCF_028330895.1 Kamptonema animale CS-326
CCCCAAGGGGTGCGGTAATCTATACAGGGTTGTCGAAAAAAATTAATGCTTTTGAGCTTTTGTTTCTGAATGTAAAGCGCTATCCTTAGATCAGCCAGTAAAAAGAGGGTGATGATTCCAGAAATTCAGCTACGGCTGTCGAGTCGGTGAATTACTCCCCTCGACGAAGCTGCCCTGCACTCGATAAGGTATTATACGGGCGGGCGTGGAGACGCAACGCCATATCGAACTCTTATGAGTTCCTGCAACTATCGCAGAAATCCGCATCCGAGTTGGGCAACTCAGAAGGCTAAAACTCGTTACTAGGAGAATTAATGAATTTAACGTTTGAAAGCTTAGGTATCTCAGAAGAGCGCATTCGCCATCTGGAGACATTAGGCTTTAGTGAACCCACACCCATTCAGACCCAAGCAATTCCTCATTTGTTAGCTGGGCGCGATGTGGTGGGTCAGGCTCAGACAGGAACGGGCAAAACAGCAGCATTTTCGTTGCCCATATTGGAACGGATCGATCTTGGCGTAACTGCGGTTCAAGCCCTGATTTTGACTCCAACTCGTGAATTAGCGCTGCAAGTGACTGAGGCAATCCGCGAGTTGAGCGGTCTCAGCGAAGGCCCTGTGAAATTAGGCCGTTCTTTGCAAGTTTTGACTGTGTACGGGGGTCAATCAATTGACCGTCAGATGCAGCGCTTGCGCCGAGGTGTTCATATTGTAGTGGGAACACCTGGTCGGATTATTGATATGCTCAACCGGGGCAGTCTGAAGCTAGACCAATTGAAATGGATGGTTTTGGATGAAGCTGACGAAATGCTGAGCATGGGCTTTATCCAAGACGTGGAAAAGATCCTTGAGGCTGCACCTGCGGATCACCAGACAGCATTTTTCTCCGCGACGATGGAGGCTTCGATCCGCAAATTGGTGTCTAAGCATTTGCGATCGCCCATTAACGTCACGGTGGAACAACCAAAAGCTACACCGAAGCGTATCCGCCAGTGCGTATACATGGTTCCGCGTGGCTGGTCGAAGTCACGAGCTTTGCAGCCGATTTTGGAAATGGAAGATCCCGAATCTGCGCTGATTTTTGTACGAACAAGAGCGGCGGCGGCGGAATTGACCAGTCAGTTGCAAGCAGCCGGTCACAGCGTTGATGAATATCACGGCAATTTAAACCAAGCACAACGAGAGCGGTTATTGTCTCGTTTCCACCAAAGCCAGGTGCGCTGGGTAGTAGCGACGGATATTGCGGCGCGGGGTTTGGACGTGAATGATTTGACTCACGTAATTAACTACGATTTACCCGATAGCGTGGAAAGCTATGTTCACCGGATTGGTCGCACGGGTCGTGCTGGCCGCGAGGGGACGGCGATTACGTTGATTCAGGCTGTAGATCGCCGGAAATTGCGCTTGATAGAGCGTCACGTGCGCCAAACTCTGACGGTTCGCACGATTCCGACGCGATCGCAGATTGAAGGTAAGCAATTGGAGAAGATGCAAGCTAAGGTGCGTGAAGCGCTGGCTGGTGAGCGGATGGCTTCTTTCTTACCCTTAGTATCTCAGTTGTGTGAGGAGTACGATCCTCATGCGATCGCGGCTGCGGCTTTACAAATGACTTTCGATCAAAGTCGTCCCGCTTGGATGGGGTCAGATTACGCTGTAGAGGATGAACCACTATCAACTGATTCTCACAAGCCACAGTTGATCAAGAAGCGGCCTAAGACTTCTGTAAGTCCGAGCGCTCCTGTGACTCAAAATAGCTAATTTTTAGGGTGAGCATTGCTCATTCTTTTGGAAATAGAGATGCGAGCGATCGCGTCTCTATTTCATTTTATAGCCGAAGTTCCCAGGACTTTGGCACCCAACCAAAGAAACCGGGTTTTTTACGAAAATACTTCGCCCTTATCCACATATTTTCTCAAAAACCCGGTTTCTGGGGCCATGAGTGTAATTCCTATTTAATATAAAATTGAGAATACCTTAGCTAAGCTTAAAACCCAAGAAATTATACCATAAACGTTGCTAAATATATGTAAATTCTTATTACAGGTTTTCTTCGCCCTCTCCGTAATTTTACATAGAAAAACTCAAGTAAATGTACTGCTGTTATCTGTATATTTACGGTTTTCATCTGTAAAAAATCTAATATAATTCGATAATTGGGTAGCGATAAACTAATAACATCAAATTTTATTGTTGATTTCCCGCGCACAAAAACGGAAATTAATTATCGCCATTTTTACTGCCTACAGCCCTCTGCAAACTGATTAGTGTTGACAATACCTAATAAAAACTAACAAGGTTATTAATCATGCACAAGCAACTTATCTTTGTTGACTCTTCTGTACAAGATTATCAAAGCTTGATTTCAGGGATTAATAGCGCTGAAATTACGATCTTAAATCAAAATTTAAGCGGTATCGAGCAAATTACAGCCGCCTTAGCCAATCAAAAAGATATTGAAGCGCTGCATATTCTTTCACACGGCAGCCCAGGCAGTTTACAACTCGGTGCAGAGGGGCTCAATGGGAATAATATAGAAAAATTCAGCACTCAGCTAAAACAGTGGGGAAATGCCCTAACTGAAAATGGCGAGATTCTATTATATGGCTGCGATGTAGCCGCCACAGAAACGGGATTACAATTTATCCAAAACCTGCATCAATTAACAGGGGCAGATATTGCCGCATCGAATAACAAAACGGGCAATAAAGCATTAGGGGGAGACTGGGAATTAGAAGTAAAAATCGGGAACATAGAAACCCAACCCCTGAAGGTTCCTAATTACAGTTACACTTTAGCGCCAACAGTTACGGCAGATAACCAAGCCCTGGGAGTTAGCGGAACACCAATCGCCACAAAAATAGATGTTTTAGCCAATGACACTGGAACTGGAAGGCTGAACGTCGAAAGTATTGTTACCGGGCCTAGCAATGGTACAGCGATTATTAATGACTGGATTTATGTCGGCGGCGGTTTCAGCACCATCGGTGGACAAACCCGTAACAGGATAGCTCGGTTGAATAGCGATGGGACGGTAGATAGTGCCTTCAACCCGAATGCGAATAATCAAGTCAGATCGATCGCCATAGACAGCAGTGGCAACCTCTATGTGGGCGGTGGATTCAGTAATATCGGCGGCACTGCCCGCAACTCTATCGCCAAATTAAACCCCACCACTGGTGTAGCCGATGCTACCTTCAACCCGAATGCGACTGTTGGAGTCAATGCGATCGCCTTTGACAGCAGTGGCAACCCCTATGTGGTGGGCAGTTTTACCAACATCGGTGGACAAACCCGCAACAGAATCGCCAAATTAGACCCCACAACTGGTGTTGCTGATGCCACCTTCAACCCAGATGCAAATGATATTGTCAATATGATCGCCTTTGACAGCAGTGGCAACCCATTTGTGGGCGGCGATTTCTCCTACATCGGCGGACAATTCTTTAATAGCATCGCCAAATTAGACCCCACAACTGGTGTTGCTAATGCTACCTTCAACCCGGATGCGGATAATAGTGTCTATGCGATCACCCTAGACAGCAGTGGCAACCCCTATGTGGGCGGCCGTTTTACCAACATCCGTAACAGAATCGCCAAATTAGACCCCACAACAGGTGTCGCCG
>NZ_JAQMUA010000403.1:0-6784 GCF_028330895.1 Kamptonema animale CS-326
CCTCTGGGCGGTATTTAGACCGCCCAGAGGGCGGCGTTACAACGTAAAATATAATCAACAATTCCATGAGTTACTGTTTAAATCCTGATTGCCAGAAACCACAAAATCCCAGTAAAGTCAAGCTTTGCCAAACCTGTCGTTCAAAACTGCTCCTCAAAGACCGATATCGCGTCATTAAACCCATTGGACAAGGCGGTTTTGGCAGAACATTCTTAGCAATTGACGAAGACAAACCATCTAAACCTCGCTGCGTAATCAAACAGTTTTTACCAGTAGAAAACCACGTTAGGGGAAATAATTCCCAGAAAGCCTCAGAACTATTTGAACAAGAATCAAAACGTCTTGATGAATTAGGAAAACATTCTCAAATCCCAGAACTCCTCGCCTATACTACTCAAAACAATCGCCAGTATTTAGTACAGGAATTTATCGACGGCTATAATTTAGCTCAAGTTATACAAATACAAGGAACATTCAACGAGACTCAGATTCGCGACTTACTAAATAGTTTAGTACCTCTACTTCATTTTATCCATAGCCATAATGTTATTCATCGAGATATTAAGCCAGAAAATATTATTTGTCGCCAAAATGGAGAATTAGTTTTAGTCGATTTTGGTGCAGCTAAATTTGCCACAGGTACAGCCTTATTGAAAACAGGAACGAGTATTGGCAGCCCCGAATATATTGCCCCCGAACAAGCAAGAGGTAAGACAGTTTTTGCTAGTGATTTATATAGTTTAGGAGTAACTTGTATTTATTTGTTAACCCAAGTTTCTCCGTTCGATCTTTTCGATCCGGGTGAAAATACTTGGATATGGCGACAATATTTAGTAAATAATGCAGTCACCGAGGAATTGGGTAATGTTCTTGATAAAATGATTGAAAATGCTACTAATCGTCGCTATCAATCCGCCGCAGAAGTATTAAAAGCCTTGAATCCTCAAGCCGCATTCAAGTTAAATAATCCACAAGTAATTATTAATTCCCAAGTAATTCATAAACAAATTACAGAAGATAAAATTATTCCTGAATCTCAGCCTAAAATACAGAAGTGGAAATGTACTCACACCCTCATCGGTCATAAAAACTTAGTTTATTCTGTTGCCTTTAGTCCTGATGAAGATATTATTGCTAGTGGTAGCGATGACAAGACAATCAAGCTTTGGCAATTAAAAAATGGGCAAAAAATCTGCACTCTTAATGGGCACAATAACTCAGTTTACTGTGTTACTTTTAGTCCTGACGGTAAAAATATTGTTAGTAGTAGCCACGACAAAACCATTAGACTTTGGCAAGTTAATAACGGCGTAGAAATTAGGCGATTTACAGGTCATACCAATGCAGTTTACTCTGTAGCTTTTAGCCTTGATGGGAAGTTAATTGCTAGTAGTAGCTGGGATAGAACTGTCAAGATTTGGCGAGTGAAAGATGGTCAAGAAATACGTACTTTAACTGGCCATACTAATTTAGTTTATTCTGTCGCTTTTAGTCCCGATGGGGAGTTAATTGCTAGTAGCAGTTGGGATAAAACTATTAAAATTTGGCAGGTGAAAGATGGGAAGCTAATTCGCACTATTGCTAGCCATAAAGATTGCGTGCGCTGCGTGGCTTTTAGTCCTAATGGCGAGTTTTTTGCCAGTGGTAGCCACGATAATACTATTAAGATTTGGTGGGTAAAAGATTGGCAAGAAGTTTTGACAATTGGTGGGCATTCTTGGTATATTGATTCTATAGCTTTTAACCCCGATGGAGAGTTTTTAGCGAGTAGTAGTAATCAAGTTATCAAGATTTGGCGCGTGAAAGATGGTCAAGAAGTTTGTAATTTGACTGGTCATTCTAATTCAGTTTATTCTGTGGCTTTTAGTCCTGATGGGGAATATTTAGCTAGTGGTAGTAGTGATAAGACGATCAAACTTTGGCGGTGTGAGGGATAGAAGAAAGAGTTACCCAACTAGAAACAGAAGTAGCCCATCTCAAAAATTTACTTCTCAACAGCGCTATCGCCCCTCCTCCACCTTTTAAACAACTCCGGCGTAACCAAACCTTGAGGAAAAAATATCGTTCCCAAAACAATCAACAACCCAAAAATAATTAACCGCCCATCCCGCAAAAATTGCGCCAACCAAATCGGTAAACCCGCCGTAGCCGCAAGTGCCCTCAAAACCTCCGGCAAAGCCGTAAACACCATCCCCCCCAACACCGGGCCTAAAAACGTTCTATTCCCACCAATTAACACCGACGTTAAATAAATAATACTAGCATCAAAAGTACCTTGACGAGCATTCCAAGTATTCAGAAAGTGAGCACTAACTGCACCCACAACCCCCGCCAAAATCGCACCCAAAGTAAAAGCTAAAACCTTATAAAAAGTTGGATTAATCCCAATCGCATCAGCTACCAATTCATCAGCACGAATAGCCGCAAAAGCACGGCCTACACGGATACGTTCAAGGCGATAAAGAAGCGCCATACTTACCAACATTAAAGGTAAAGCAATCCATAAATACTCAATCGGCGTACTAAAAGGTTGAGGAATCCCAAAAATCCCCACCGCGCCCCCAGTGATATCCAAATTTAGCGATAAAACCCGTAGAATTTCTACAAAAGCAATCGTCGCAATTGCTAAATAAATTCCCCGCAATCGCAACGCGGGAACCCCTACAACAATCCCCAATAAACCACTAACAATTCCGGCAATTAACATTTCCAACAGCAGGAACGGCAAAGGAAATAAATTGCCTGTTTGCTTAAATACCGTAGTAGAAAGAATTGCCGCAATATAACCACCCAAAGCATAAAAACCAGGACTAGCTAAAGATAATTGCCCAGTCATTAGCGGCAAATAAAGCGACAATCCAAGCATCGCCCCTAACAGCATTGAAACAATTAAAAACCCGTAAGTAGCAAAAAAATTAGCCATTTATAATGTAATTGTTAGTGGTTAGTGGTTAGTAGTTAGTTGTCGATCGGTAATTTTGTTAAAATTCGTTCTTCCTTCTCTAAACCTTCTGAATAAATCGCCGCCCTAACAAACCCTGTGGCCTCACCAAAAGCATAACAAACAATATAGCAAAAGCCGCAGCATCCTTATAAGCAGAAAAATCCGCAGGTACAAAAGCCTCCACTAACCCAATTACAAAACCTCCTAAAACCGCCCCAGGAATACTCCCCAATCCCCCAAGTACAATTACTGCTAAACCCTTCAAACCAAAAACAATCCCAAAGTATGGCCCTGCAATACTCACGCTAGAACCCACTAAAGTTCCCGCCAAACCCGCCAAAAAACTGCTCACAAAAAATGTCAAGACAATATACCTATCAGTGTCAATACCTAATAAACTAGCTGTAGTATCATCTTCAGCTACAGCTTGCATCGCCTTACCAAACTTAGTAAAGTTTATCAGGTAAGTTAAGATAGCTACAATCACTATAGACACTCCAAAAATTACCACCTGAACAGTGCGAATTGGAATTGGTTTATCCAATGTTCCAAAGTTAATTGCCGCAGGTAAATTCCCATAAGTGTTAGCAGGAAATGTGTAAATTTCCGCTCCAACCAGATATTGAATGATATTCGCGATCGCAACAGCCACCCCTAAACTAGAAACCACCGTCAATAACGGGTCTGATTGTCGTTGGCGTAGTGGTCTAAAAGCAATCCTTTCGATCGTAACTCCAACCAAACCAGCTAGCGTGCTGCCAATAATTAACGCTCCAAAAAAAGGCAATTGCACAGGCCCTTTAGCATTCGCCAGCAACCCATTAAAACCAAAAGTTCCCCCCATTAGCGTATAGGTGAAATAGGCACCTAACGTAAATACAGCACCGTGAGCAAAATTAATGATTCCCAGAATAGAAAAAACTAGCGTGTAGCCCAAAGCAAAAATAGCATACACGCTGCCAATCGATAAACCATTGAGAAATTGTTGAATAAATTGAGTGATGTCCACATTCCCTCTTTTACAGCGGAGACTTTTCTTCAACAATTGCCGCAGAAAATTCTTGATAATTTGCTTCTACTGTGTTAAAATATGCTTGAGCATAATCCAACAAATAAGTCTGCCATTGAGCAGCATTTTCCGCCCAATAAATTAGCTCATCTGCGATCGCAGATCCTTGACGACCACTACTGCGTAACTGATTCCAAGCTGTTATTTCCCCCATCGTTTTCAGCACCTTTTCTAACCGCCCTAACTTCCCATTCCATTGATCCAAACTCACCTTATCTTGAGTAGGCTGTAACCCCCGCAAAACAAATAATTCGCCCTCCATTTCTACTGGAGAAACCCAAGATTGCGGCATAGCTTCCATCCGCTTTTGGATACTAACAATTCTTTCAGCTTCATTAACCCATTTAGGCTGTGGCAACTTTAAATAGTGAGTAAGAGAAGATGGGAGTGCTTGTTTAATATCGAGCAAATAGTTATCGTCAGGAGAACCTTTCCCTTCAACTAAAATTACATAGCGCTTTACTCCTAAACTGCCAGTTCCAGCAATTCGTACTCCCACATCCAACACCTCAAAAAAAGCGGGATTTTTCTGCTTAGCTGCCCAATTTTTCACCAAAGATTCAAGCGATAATCGCTCATCTGAAGATACAGCAGCCGTGCGTTTATTATCAATAATAAAACGGCGTTTGCCTTTTTTCTCTTCCGTCCGCCGATCCAAAAAATCTTTACGACGGCGTAGTTTCAAACTCTCTAATAAATCTGCAACCATCCCCTCAGCCGTCGCCGCTTCTACAGTACGAGCAGTTCCTAATGCCAAAGCATCAGTATAAGCCTTTAGAAAGCAATGACACAAACTAATTGCTTCCGATTGATTTACTCCTAGCGTATCCGCACCGACTAAAATGCTAGTAAGAAAACGAGTTATTTCCCAAGTAGCAGGAGCTAAAGCCCCTTCATCAAAATCATTGATATCGAAATAGACTAGCCGATTATCACCCTTGTAGCTGCCAAAATTTTCTAGATGCAAATCACCACATATCCAGACAGGCGGCGCATCATTCAGCGGGGAACTTAAAGGCCAATCTTCGTAGAATAAATGACAAGTTCCACGAAAAAAGACAAAACTATTAGAAGCCATTGCTTTGTATTTCAACAATAACCGCTCTGGGTTGCGTCCTTGATTAAATTCCTTGATTCGTTCTAGTACCCTATCAGTCATGATTTGTGTTCCTTGATTGCTTACTCTCTCTTTACTTATTTCAAAAATTTGCTTACTTCAAAAATACAAATTTCCCATTAACTCCATCTGCATCCATTTTAATCTGTGCTACGTAAAATGCTTTCTGATTGATTTCTCCTTGAGGCGTGAAAGAAATTTCACCCAAAGGCGTGTCATACTTCCCAATCAACAATTGCGAATTCAAATTAGTACGCAAATCGGCCAAGGGCTGAGCAGTAATCTTGGATTTAGCATTTACGGCTTTTAATGCCTCAACAAAAACCTGAACTCCCGTGAAAGCTTGAGCACTAAATTGAGGAGGTTCTTTCTTAAATTGGCTACGATAAGCCTCCCGGAACGCTTTGTTAACTTCATTTTCATGCTCAGGGCTATAGGCTTGGGCAATCAAAACCCCATCGCACAGTGCTTTACATACTGACAATACATTGGAAGTATTTAAACCATTACCACCAATGATAATCCCTTTATAACCAAGTTCTCGCAACTGTTTAATTAAGTTACCACCATCTGCTGCCAACCCAGAAATAATAATCAAATCTGGTTGCACGTTAATAGCATTAGTTGCTTGGGATTGAAAGTCAGTATCAGTAGTTAAAAATTTTTGCACCGTTGTCAATTCTAGCCCCTTATCTTTGACAGTTTTCTGAAAAGTTTCAGTCTCAGATTTACTAAAAGCATCATTCTGAGCAAAAAACACAGCCACTTTTTTAATGTTGGGATTTTGCTTAAGGGCCGCTGCGATCGCATTGGGGGCTACCACCGCCACAGGTGCCGAGACGCGAGCTATATATTCACCAATTTCTGGAATGCCTTTGGCTGTGTTAGAGGGGGCTAATACTGGTACCTTGGCGCGATCGGCAATTGGATC
This sequence comes from Kamptonema animale CS-326, assembly GCF_028330895.1. Taxonomy (NCBI): domain Bacteria; kingdom Bacillati; phylum Cyanobacteriota; class Cyanophyceae; order Oscillatoriales; family Microcoleaceae; genus Kamptonema; species Kamptonema animale. The sequence continues at coordinate 6,062 of NZ_JAQMUA010000403.1, forward strand.
GGCACTAAAAGCTTGCTGGGAAAGGGTAGGGCCAACAATACCCACAACTTTATCCTGATTGATCAGAGTTTGAAAAGCGTTGATTGCACCCTGTTCATCCCCTCCCGTGTCTTGGAACACCAATTTAATTGGAGTCCCATCAATCCCACCCCTGTCATTGAAATATTTTTCTGCAATTTTCGCCCCAGCAACTTCCTCCTGACCGAGTAAAGCAACGTTGCTGGTTTGTGCCACCCCAATCCCGATGGGAATGGCTGAAGCCGCCACAGGTGAAGCAGGGGAGGTTGAAGTTGTGGGAGACGTTGTGGATGTTGAGCTTGTGTTCGCTTGACCACAGGCAATCAGCAGCGAAGCACAGCTAGCAAACAAAGTGAAGGGATGAACAGCAGGCTTTTTCATAAGCTCTAGGTAAAACACATATATGTATGTCGCCATATTTTACCTAGCTAGGGGTTCAAACCAAGATCAGAACCAAGATCAGAATAAAGGATGAGATTGGTAAAAAGGGAAAAAAGCACAAAGGCAGAGATTAGTTATTTAAATCCCAGCCAGCTCAGCAGGTAGAACCCTTGCATAGCAACGCTCAAAAAAAAGTCAAAAAAACTTTGCCAAAACGCTTGACATTCCTTGGCAGTCGGGTTAGATTAATAAAGCGCCAGAAGGAAAGGCAACTGACCCGAAGCGCCCCGAACCTAGAAAAATCAATAGTTTGAAAGCACGAAG
>NZ_JAQMUA010000404.1:0-9120 GCF_028330895.1 Kamptonema animale CS-326
AATCGCAGAGACTAGGCGATTGCTTCGCTTTGCTCGCAATGACTAGTATTTAACCGGACATGATATAATTCAGGACTTATAAACTTAGGCAAAAATCACGTAACGCCGCCCTCTGGGTGGTATATTTACTACCTAGAGGGCGGCGTTACGAATTTCTTTCTTCCTGCGACTTTTAATCGATAAATTTAAAAAATGGATAATCAACCTGATAAAAATCAGCCTTCCTCAAATAAGCTAAAGTTAATTTTCGGAATACTTTCAATTATCGCTCTAATTGTGGGAGCAAAATTTTTCAACCTTCAAGGAATTCTTAAAGATTCCTTAGAGTTAATTGCTAATCTCGGCCCTTGGGGGCCTGTGGCTTTTATCTTGGTTTATATTCTGGCAACAGTGCTATTTATTCCAGGTTCTTTACTGACTCTCGGCGCTGGTGTATTATTCGGAGTAGTGTGGGGTTCAATCTGGGTTTCTATTGCTTCTACTTTAGGGGCAACTTGTGCTTTCATTGTAGGCAGATATTTAACTCGCGATTGGGTTTCTAAGCAGATAGAAAGCAATCAAAAATTCAAGGCGATTGATGAGGCGGTGGCAGTAGAAGGATGGAAAATTGTAGGGTTAACTAGACTTTCGCCGATTTTCCCCTTTAATTTGCTCAATTATGCTTTTGGGGTGACGCAAGTATCACTTAAGGACTATTTTTTTGCCTCTTGGATTGGTATGATGCCGGGAACGATTATGTATGTTTATATTGGTTCTCTAGCAGGGAATTTAGCGGCCTTGGGAACTCAGGGGCGATCGCGTACAATTGGTGAGTGGGTGCTTTATGCTGTGGGTTTGGTAGCCGCGATCGCAGTCACGGTTTATATCACTCGCATTGCTAAAAAAGCTTTAGACGAGAGAATTTCCTAAAGTTTGACCTGCAAAGCCACTAAACATAATCGAGGAGACTACTATGGCTGTTCGCAAGGATACAATTTTTGAGCGTTTCTTGTCGCCGATTATGCGGCTGATGATTGACGAAGAGGCGCTGCGGCGGTTATATGAAAATATCGATTGGCAAAAAGAGAGCGATCGCATCTCTCAGCCAAATCTAGTTTATCCCGAATACTACACCGGTCAGAACTTTCACGGCATAGAAAGAGGCTACCTCAATCCTAGTGCAGCGGTTTCTTATGACCCCATAACTCAGTATGTCTTACCTCCTAGCGAGGCGATCGTTAGACAGGGATTAATTGATGCTGTTATGGGTGTACCGAGGCGAATTTTAGATTTAGGATGCGGTACGGGTTCGACAACCCTAATGTTGAAACAAGCATTTCCGCAAGCGGAAGTCATCGGTATGGACTTATCGCCTTATATGATTGTAATTGCAGAAATGAAAGCTCAAAAAGCGGGGTTAAATATTCAATGGCGACACGGAAATGCTGAACAAACGGGATTTCCTAACGCTTCCTTTGACTTGGTAACTGCTTCTTTATTATTTCATGAAACGCCGCCAACAGTATCGCAAAATATTCTCCGGGAAAGTTTTCGACTGCTGACGGTTGGGGGACAGGTAATAGTTTTAGATGGGAACCAGAAAACTTTGCGACAGACAGAATGGCTGACAGATGTGTTTGAAGAGCCTTATATTAAGTCTTATGCCGCTGGTAATCTAGATGCTTGGATGGGTAGCGCTGGATTTGGTGCTGTCCAAACTGACGATCTGTGGTTGGTAAATCAGGTGACACGGGGTGTGAAACCACTTCCTGGCCAAGATCCGCAACGGGTCAATCAGTGGCAAAATGCAAGCGATCGCGTGCCTGATTTTGACTTAGAAGGGTTTCCAGCACCAGCCTAAAACACTTTTTCAAAGTATTTAAACTTAGCTTTTTGCTACACTTTGCCCATGACCCTAAAAGCGGTTTTATTTGATTTTAATGGAGTGATTATTAACGATGAGTCGATTCACGAACGGCTGATCGAGCAATTACTAATTCAGGAAAATTTACGGATTAATCGTGGAGAGTTTCGCCAAGTTTGTTTGGGAAGAAGCGATCGCGCTTGCATTGCGGAATTACTCAACCGCAGAGGCAGAACTGTTACTGAAACCTATCTCGATCGGCTGATTGCACGCAAGGCTCAAGCTTACATTAAAGAGGTGGAGCTTTTGGAAAAATTGCCGATATATCCGGGGTTGGAGGAATTTATTTTGAGTCTCCAGGTGGCGCAATTAAAAATCGCTTTGGTGACAGGTTCTCTGCGGTTGGAGGTAGAATTGGTGTTAAATCGATCTGGCTTAGCACAATACTTTGAGGTAATTGTTGCTGGTGATGATGTGATGGCAAGTAAACCGCAACCAGACGGTTATCTCTTAGCAGTTGAAAGGCTGAACCAGCTTTATCCAGACCTTAAGTTGGAACCTGGGGAATGTTTGGCGATCGAAGATACTTTTGCTGGGATTGAAGCGGCCCAAAAAGCGGGTATTTCTGTTGTGGGTGTGGCGAATACTTATCCATTTCATTTCCTCCAACGTGCTGCTAATTGGACTGTAGATTATCTTTCCGATTTAGAATTTGAGAGAGTCCAGCAGGTTTATTCGCAGGAGGTAGGTCAGGAAAATCCAGCGTAGTCTAGACATTTTCGCGAAATTGTGGTACGATCGCTAAATGTCTGCAAGTATTTAGCAAGCAGTCACGATCGAGGTTTTAGGTTTTTTAGTCTTAAATCTAAGCTCGGTAGGGGGAATTAGCTCAGTTGGTAGAGCGCTGCGATCGCACCGCAGAGGCCAGCGGTTCGAGTCCGCTATTCTCCATCGGTTGTTGTCAATTAACACATTATTTGTCGCAGATTCCAGGTTGATGAGATACACCGCTTCAAAAAAGCTTAAAATTGTTATATCTTACTTTTCTTACTTAAATGCTAAGGGAGAAATTAGCGAGAAAACATTTAAGGCACTGGTTCATTACGCTTGCTCTATTTTTATAGAAAATGAGCTGGCATCAAGAGTTGAAGAAGTTTTAGAAAAAAAATCAATTCGATTTTTGAACACAAATTTTTCTTTTACTTTGGAAGAATTTCTTTCTAGAGAGGGAGAGAAGACTGAAGCCTCCGAAATAACTAAAATTTTAAGCCTCAGATAGTATGTCCAATTATCGTTGCTATAGCATTGCGCCTTTACAACAGATATATAGCAGTTTTCAATCGAGAGAGGTACATTAGCCGCCGTTAGTGGAATAGCCTATAAATTTAATCTATCGAAAGAGTGGACTTGTTCAATAATTTACGATCGCATAACTTCAGTCTAGGGAAAGATTTGCTCGATCCCTCAAATGAAGTACAAAGAGAATGTTAAATGTCATCGAATTGTATTCTATGAAACTGAATTATTTTACAAAACCGCTTTCGACTCTAGGACGCTGGATGGCCACAGCTCTGTTTTGCGTGTCAGCGATCGCCTTCGTTTGGCAAGGTGCGTTTTTCTCGAACACCGCAGCAATGGCTAATCCTGTTTCCAGCCTAATCGCAACCTCAGATGCGGGCGATAAGGTTAAAGCCAAAACCAGTGAAGATGCTGGACGAGCCAAAAATTTCATCGAAGATACGAAAGATAAGGTGAAGGAAACTGCAAATAGAAATGCAGATAAAGTCGATCGAGCAACGGAAAACCGTAGTTTTGTTGAACGCAAAGCAGACAAAGATACAGCGCGAATTGAGGAAAGAGCCGATCGAGATGCGGCTCGGACTAAGAAAGCAGTAGACAACACAAAGAATGCTATTGAACGCACTGTTGATAAGATCAAGGATACTTTTAGTAACTAGGAAATAGATTCTCGCAAAGCTAATCAATGTACATTTTTTCCTTCCTTGCATCTCCTTGAAGCAAAAGGATTGATGTACATTGATTAGCTTTAAAATTTTTTGCTACCTGATAGCGCGATCGCACCGCAAAGGTCAGGGGTTCGAGTCCGCTAAAGTCAACTGTTCCAACACATAAACAATGTAATTTTTAGTATTTTCTTGTTGCTTTAAAGTAGTTTCACTCATAATTGATTCCATAAGTAACAATATGAGCGCAATCTTAGCAGGAACTTATTTAGGGCTTACGCACCCAACCAAAGAAACCGGGTTTTTTGACGAAAATACTTCGTTTTCACCCACAGATTCTCTCAAAAACCCGGTTTCTGGAGCCATGAGCATAAGTCCTATTATTGTAGAGCTAACATCAACGCGATCGCTTCTCTCCACACCCGCCGAGTCAGTCAATAAAGAGCGATCGCGACATTCTCGATCGCGATCGCCCTCTATTGGGCCAGAGGATAAAATCTAAAAGCTAAACTCGATTAAGCCACTGAGGATAAGCCAAAGAATTATCCAACGTTAACTTTTGACCCGGATAACTCTTACTCACCCAACCAGCTACAATCTGTAAATTTTCCATCAAATAACTGTCATGGCCAAAAGACTCAAAAGCAATAGTCCACCACTCCTCCCCGTTAATACTTAACTGCGTAATTTCGACACTACAACCTTGGGGGATAGGCGCTTCCACTGGAACCGGAGTCAAACCTTCCTCCGAAACTTGGTATAGACGTTGCGATCGCTTTTTCTTCACCGTCAACCACACCCCAGTTGCCAAAATATCAGCCGCCACAGGTGCCTCTGTCTCTACACAAACCCACTTCAGCCACTTTTCCGCCTTTCCCTCCCAACAATTGCCAAACCGCACCGGCTCTAACTCAGCTTGCCGCCACTTTACCTCTAAGCCTTTCTGCCTTAACTTTAGTCCCAAGTAATTGCAGCTAGGTATCAGTAAATATGAGTCTTCCCGTTCTTCATGAGGCCATAAATAGCCGCCCAGACTATCCTGCCAAAACCACTGGGCGATCGCTTTTGGCAGCGTGCCACTATAAAACCATCGCAGTTCCACACTGGCCCGCATAAATCTTTCCTCCCTTGCAACATTTTTTCCAGCCCTGACTGGATTTGGTACTGACCTTTAACTTGCCATCCTCATATAGTCCCTTGTTCCTTGTCCAGAGTCCACTGTCCCCAGTTAGATTCATTGCCCTAAATCCAAGGAAATGTTGAGATTGAAAAAATTTTATATTTTACTTTACATTTATTAATGGCTCTGTTACATTTGTTAACAGGAGAGTAAAAACCATTCAGGAGTACAAACATGACTAGCAAAGGAGCGATCGTTGACGATCAAGGCAAACTCAACAATTTTGCCATTGAACCCACTATTTACGTCGAAGAAGAGCCGCGTACAGGCTTTACAACCTACGCAGAACGGTTAAACGGTCGCCTTGCCATGATTGGTTTTGTCTCGCTACTAAGTTTAGAAGTGCTAGCTAAGCACGGATTTCTGGGATAATAAACTAGCGTTTATTGGGATTTCGAGATAGAACTGCAAAGCTATGGGCGAGGGAAGCGCTCCATAGCTAAATTGTTTTTTAGGTCAATATCTATCCTTCCTCCCATCCTTGAAGGCGATCGCTTTCCGTTTTGGGTGTCTTTATGAGAAAATCAAAATCATCACATTATGCACCCCGACCAGGTAATCAAGAATAATGCTCAAACGAATTGCGGTAATACTTCTGGTAATTTTTAGCTTTACCTTAACCAGTTGTGTATCAACCGTTAGCGGACTCAAAAGCTACATTGACACAGCCGACGGCTACCAATTTCTCTATCCTAATGGCTGGACGGCACTAAATGTTTCCAATGGCCCAGATGTAGTATTTCGCGATTTAATTGAGCAAACAGAGAACGTCAGCGTCGTTATCAGTGAAGTTCCCAGTGGTAAAACTCTTGCCGATTTAGGTACTCCCAGCGAAGTAGGATATCGGTTAAGCAAAAGCGCGATCGCACCTCCCAATTCCGGCCGCGAAGCAGAATTAGTTAATGCCGAAGCTCGTGAATCTGGGGCGAAAAGTTATTACATTTTAGAGTATGCCGTCAAACTTCCCAACCAACTGCGGCACAACCTAGCTAGCGTAGCAGTCAGTCGCGGTAAACTTTTCACGATCAACATTTCTTCAACTGAAGATAGATGGCCAAAAGCCAAACAATTATTTGAGAAAGTCATTAAATCTTTCTCTGTCTATTAAGCTTGTAAGGGTAAATTGTTAACTGTTAATAGTTAACAGTTAACAGCTATAAGTCTCGATCGCACAAAATGGATATTCCCACTTTTGTACTAGCCTCAGCTTCCCCCGCGCGCCGCCGCCTATTACAAAGTGTTGGCATTAATCCTATTATTTATCCCAGCGACTTTGACGAGTCCCAAATTCAACTAAGCGATGCGGCTGAATTAGTCGAGATATTATCACAACGGAAAGCTGAAACAGTCGTTAAATCTCTGATTGCGAATCCGAATTCACTCCCGACTGGGAAAAAGGGAGAATTTGAACAAGATAAATCGATCGTAGTTTTGGGATGCGATTCCCTTCTGGTTGTTGGCGACGAGATTCATGGAAAACCAGCAGATGCAAAAGATGCGATCGCGCGGTGGCAAAAAATGCGCGGTGAAGTTGGCCAACTCTACACTGGTCATACCTTAATCGACATAACACAGGATAGAATCAGAGTCAAGTGTCAAGTTACCCAAGTTTATTTTGCTGAAGTTAGCGATCGCCAAATTGCAGCTTACGTCGCCACAGGAGAACCGCTACAATGTGCTGGCTGTTTTGCCATTGAAGGTAGAGGGGGATTATTCATCGAGAAAATCGAAGGTTGTCACACCAATGTTATCGGTTTAAGCTTGCCACTACTGCGAGTAATGTTAGCAGAATTGGGATATGACGTTACAGATTTTTGGCAATCAAATTAGGAAATTTAGAGGTAATTGGTAATTGGTAATTGGTAATTGGTAATTGGTAATTGGTAATGGCTAATTGCTAATCGCTAATCGCTAATTCACAACTTACCCATAGACAATTGGATTCTGTCATTGCGAGCGAAGCGAAGCAATCTCAACCACTTACTATACTTTTACAATCCGTAAATCCTGTAATTGCCAATTGGGTAAAAACCCTCCTTATATCCCCATCTCCTCCTTTTCTTCTTCCTTCTTCCTTCTTCCTTCTTCCTTCTTCCTTCTTATTATGACTTTTTTGACTTACTTTAATACAAAAAATATTCTAACTTTTCTATCGGGTTTACTGATATTTATCTTTATTCTACCTGGCTGTTTAAGCTTAGCAAAAAATCAGACTCCTACTGTGAATAACTCACCAAATACAATAGCAATTAATAGCTCATCCAAAAATCCCACCTCAACCTCTCCTGTAGGAGTTAATCTTTCTGGAATTGCCGACTGGTCAACAGAATTACCATTTTTAGATGCCTTTAAATCTTCTAGAAAATGGATGACTCAGTGCGATCCAAAAGAGGCTGGATGTCAGGGAGAATTAGATACTAATGAATATAATCTTTTAAATCTTGACGAAAACGGCTGGGTCAAATCTCTTCCCCTTCCCCAAGATTCTCCTAAATATACCCGTGTCAGCACCTTATTATTAAGGGACATACCAAACTTTTTCCCATCAGGCAAATATATTGTCATGTATGAAGGCGAGGGGAAAATTGAGTATAAATTTGCAGCTAAAAAAGATGAAGCATCGTCACAACCAGGCAGAGATATTATTGATGTAGATGCTACCAATAAAGAGGGAATCCTGCTGACAATTACTGCCACAGATCCCAACAAAACAGGAAAATATATTCGCAACATTAGAGTAATTCACTCTCAAGATGAAAAAGCTTATGAAAGTGGTGAGATATTTAACCCCAAGTTTATAGACAAAATTAAAAAATTTAGCACCCTGCGTTTCATGGATTGGATGAGTACAAATGGTTCTGAACAAAAAGAATGGTCGAACCGACCTAAACCAGAAAATATTTCCTATGCTTATCAAGGCAATGTCCCAATTGAAATCATGGTTGCTTTGGCGAATAAAATCAAGGCAAATGCTTGGTTTAATATGCCAATCATGGCTACTGATGAATATTTAAAAAACTTTTCTCAGACTGTTAAAAGTAGTTTAGATACAAATTTAAAAGTTTATGTAGAGCTTTCTAATGAAGTTTGGAATTTTTCATTTCTCCAATCTCAATATGCTTTACAACAAGGTCAAGCTAGGTGGGGAAAGGATAAACAAGATGCTTATATGCAATGGTATGGAATGCGTACAGCTCAAATGTGCGATCTTTGGAAAGATATTTTTAGCGAACAAAAGGATCGAGTTGTGTGTGTAATTTCAACTCAAACTGCATGGAAAGGTTTAGAAAATTCTGTTTTAGAATGTTCTTATTGGGTAGCAGAAGGTAATAAACCTTGCTATCAACACGGTATAGATGTCTATGCTATCACTGGATATTTTAGTGGTAATTTGGGTGCCCCAGAAAATACTAGCATCGTAGAGTCTTGGTTGAATGATTCAGATGGTGGTTTTAGCAAAGCTTTTAAACAATTGAGAGATGGCGGTTTGCTAGGGGGGTTTAAGGATAGTTTATCTGATGGTTATGGCTTGTTTAAATATCACTCAGAGGTAGCGCAGAAAAAGGGTCTTAAGTTAGTTGCTTATGAAGGAGGTCAACATATTGTAGGTATTCAAGGGAATGAGAATAATGAAAAGCTTACTAATTTCTTTATTGAGTTAAATAGGCGACCAGAAATGTATGAGTTATATACAAAATTACTGGGAAATTGGAAAGAAGCAGGCGGTACTCTTTTCATGCAATATTTGGATATTGGTGTACCTAGTAGGTGGGGTAGTTGGGGTGCTTTGGAGTATGTTGGCCAAAATGGTTCGCCTAAATATAATGCTTTGATGGACTTTATTGATAATAATCCTTAGTTGGTGGGATGGCTGTGTTTTGACTTTTCCAGCTAAGTCTTAAGTCAGGTAATATTAAGTCTAATAGCATTAGTCTTGTATGTCATTGCGAGCGAAGCGAAGCAATCCCAGGGTCTTGAGATTGCTTCGCTTCGCTCGCAATGACGACAAATTGTAATAGCCTTGAGATTGCTTTACTTCGCGTTAAATTGGTATTAAGTAGTCGGACATAATTAAACGTAGGGTGGGCGCTCGCCGCAAAAAACCTGTAAGTCATAGAAGAAGATGGTTGCGG
>NZ_JAQMUA010000034.1:0-2807 GCF_028330895.1 Kamptonema animale CS-326
CCTCTGGGCGGTAAAGATACCGCCCAGAGGGCGGCGTTACATTTATCTTCATTTTTTAATATAACTTTACAATATAGCTAATTTTCCCGATTTTAGTATTAATTATTATTAAAATTCTAAAATTTTTCCTGGTTTCACCCCATACCATCCCAGCCCAAAATGACCTCTCAGCCCTTCAATATTAGGGAATAAAGACGCGATTTAGCCTTTAAGATTAGATTTTGGTCAACAACTAGCAATATTAGCTTTCAGAAGCGATCCTAACTCTTGACAAGTTTACCGATTGGTAGTCCCGTTTACAACGGATGGGGATCGCCAAGTGTTACCTTTGCTATATCACAACTTGTTTTAGCGTGAAGCTCCTCAGCAGTTATGGCTCAAATTCTCGATCCCCTACCTTCAAACAGCTCTGGTAAGATTCTCTGCTGCTATGTGAATGCTACCAGCCAAATTCAGATTGCACGCATCACCAATATTTCCAACTGGTACTTTGAGCGAGTGGTGTTTCCAGGTCAACGCCTAGTATTTGAAGCATTACCCGCAGGACTGATGGAAATTCATACTGGGATGATGGCCAGTGCCATCTTATCAGACAAAATCCCTTGCGATCGCCTACAAATCAACGAAGGGCCCTATTCGACAATCAACCCACTCACCCAGTCTACAGGCGCAACTACGTCCACTCCAACGAGGAGTGCACCGCGCCCTAAATCCAGAGAAATACCAGAACCTTTACCCATGCCTGCATTAACATTAATTGACTGAGGTTTAGTTCTGTTTTCTGGATTTATCTCAGTTTCATCCACAGGCAGGAATACTATGCAAAGATTTGATTGAAGACTTTTTAGCATTTGAGCGATGTCAGCAGACTCCAATCAACCATTACCTTTGAAAGCAGAATTCCCTGCGGTATTTCACATCTCTCCTTTAATTCGCATTACTTTGCTCAGTCTTTATGTGGCCCTGACATTGCCTTTACCTTTTTTATCAGAGGTGACAGCAGCACCAGTACCGCCAGCATTATTGTGGGTAGGTATCGGTTTGGGTGGAGTGGCGATATATGCAACTCTGAGCGAAATGGTGATATTAAACGAAGAAGAGATTCAAGTATCATATCCCAAATGGGTGCCTCGTTTTTATCGACAAGGTTGGTCGCTACCTTGGAATCAAGTAAAAGCTCTTAAACCTCGAACTACTGGTCAGGGTGGTTTAGTCTACTACTTTTTGAGCGATTCTGGTCAAGGTTATTTGTTACCAATGCGGGTGGCCGGATTTGCTAAATTGGTGCGGTTGGTGGAAGCAAAAACGGGTATCGATACAGCAGATGTCCGCCCTTTGTCACAACCTTGGATGTATTTGATTTTATTAGGGTGTACGGTGTTATTGTTGTTAGTTGATGTCTGGACGATTGCGAATGCAGTTTTGTGATTTTTTGCCACAGATAACCACAGATGAACGCGGATAGTTTTTAAGTTTTAGGGGTAAATTTTACTTGTAGACCGTCACGGGGATGGGGTGTTGGTACTGTAATTAGAGTTAGGTCTTGATTAGGTAAAAGTTCCCAGTTACACTCGCGCACAATTCGCGTTGCAAATAGTTTCATTTCTAACTTCGCAAATTCTTTACCTAGACATTCTCGCAAACCGCCCCCAAAAGGTACATAGCTAAATGGTTTAGCATTTGCTGAGTGTTCCGGGTTAAAACGTTCTGGGTCAAATTTTTCTGGTTCGGGGTAAACTTGACTATCTTTATGGGTTTGGTTAATCTGATAAAGAATGTTCCAACCTTCAGGAATTTGATATCCGTTGAACTCGCAAGAGCGAATTACTTCCCGAAAACCGCCACCTACTGGAGGAACTAACCGCAGCACTTCTTTCATCACTTGCTCTAAGTATGGCATTTGTTTGAGCTGTTCGAGAGTTATGGGTTCGCTTGGGGGAAATTGTTGTTGTTCGGCTCGGACTTTTGCCATGACTTGGGGATTTTTAGCTAATTCCAGACAGAAAGATGCAATTGCAGAAGTTAGAGTTTCATGTCCAGCAAATAGTAGTAGCAAAACTTGGTCTTTCAATTCTTCTAAACTGAGGCTATTTCCTTCTTCATCTTTAGCTGTAATTAGCAAGCTTAAAGCATCTTTTCCAATCTCTGGTTCTTGCTGTCGCTGACGGATAATGTTTTCAATTTCTACTAACAGTAATTTGCGACATTTCCAAGCGCGACCAAATTTTGTCCAAGGCAAACGTAGGGGAATTGTAAATAAACCTTCGCACCAAGTTTCAAAAAAATGACCTTAAGCTTGTCTGGGAACCAGAATCAAGTCCTACCAGCAATTTGGCCGCGATATCAAAAGTATAATTTCTAAGTTCTGGATACCAAGTTAGCGTACCGATTTTTTCCCATTTTTGCAGGTATTGATGAGTGATTTCTTCCATAGCGATAGTGTAACCAGCTAGCGCTCTTGGTTGAAATGCTTGATACAATAATTTGCGGCGTTTTTGATGGTCTGACCCTGTTTGTAAAGCTAAAGATAGAGGGCCTAAAAGTGCTTTGGTACTTGGTGGCCAGCTAACAGTAAAATATTGATTTTCATTGGTCAGTATAAACATATTTGCCTCTGGGCCGTAGAGGAAAATGGTAGGCTGTCCTAAGAGGCTGGTTTTGAAGATTGGCCCGTATTGTTGGTGACGTTTTCTGGCAAATTGAGAGTCACGCAAAAAGTTTATGGTATCTCCAATTAGTGGTAAACCAAAACTACCAGGAGGTAAGGGAAGTGCGTTCATAAGAAGGGGCTAGGGGCTAGGGGCTAG
>NZ_JAQMUA010000405.1:0-11132 GCF_028330895.1 Kamptonema animale CS-326
CTGCTATTGTTTTTTTGCTGCTGTTCGGGATGATCGCAGGGCCAAGCGGTTTGGGAGTGTTACACCCCAATTTACTAGGGAGTGGTTTAGAGGTGATCGTCTCCCTGTCAGTGGCGTTAATTCTGTTTGAAGGTGGTCTGAACTTAGAATTTAGAGATTTGGGGCGCGTTTCGGGTAGCATCCGCAATTTAGTTACTCTGGGCATCTTAATTACCCTCGTGGGTGGTGGTATGGCCGCTCACTGGTTGGGGGAATTTCCCTGGTCGATCGCCTTTCTTTATGCTTCCCTGGTAGTAGTAACGGGGCCGACGGTGATTGGGCCATTACTCAAACAGATATCTGTCGATCGCCAAGTCGCAACCATGCTGGAAGCAGAAGGCGTGTTAATCGATCCCGTTGGTGCAATCCTAGCAGTATTGGTACTCAATATTGTTTTGAATCGCAATCCCGATTTATTCGGGTTATTCCAAGAATTAGTCCTGCGATTGGTTACGGGTGGCGGGATTGGGATTGTCGGAGGTTGGCTGCTGGGATTGATTTTGTTGCGATCGCGCTTTCTCTCAGAAGACCTCAAAAATCTCGTAGTCTTAGCTGGTTTATGGGGAATGTTTGCTTTAGCAGAATCGATCAGCAGCGAGTCAGGATTGATGGCAACTGTCTTAGCAGGAATCGTATTGCGATCGGCCTCATTACCCGAAGAAAGACTATTACGGAGGTTTAAAGGTCAACTGACAATCCTTGCTGTTTCCGTCTTATTCATACTTTTAGCAGCAGATTTATCCATACCCAGTATTTTTGCACTCGGTTGGGGCAGTTTTTTCACAGTTTTAGCCTTAATGTGGATAGTGCGACCAATTAATATTTGGCTTTGTACTTGGAATAGCGGTCTGAATTGGCGACAAAAACTATTTGCTTGCTGGGTTGCTCCTAGAGGGATCATTTCCGCTTCCGTTTCTTCTCTATTTGCTATTTTGTTGACTCAGCGAGGCATTAATGGCGGCGACTCGATTAAAGCCTTAGTCTTCCTAACAATTATTATGACAGTCTTCCTGCAAGGATTGACGGCAGGGTGGGTGGCTCAACTTTTAGGTATCACTTCTAAGTCGGTGACTGGTGCTCTCATCGTGGGATCGAATCCTTTGAGCAGATTAATTGCCCGTTTATTTAAAGAACGGGGAGAGCTAGCTGTGATGATTGATACTGACGAAGCAGCTTGTCTGCAAGCAGAACAGGAAGGTTTACAAGTTTTCTTAAGTAGCGCCTTAGATCATAGCATTTTAGAAGAGGCGGGACTCGCTTCAATGGGAACTTTTTTAGCAATGACCAGCAATGGTGAGGTAAATTTAGTATTAGCACAAAGAGCAGCCGAAGAGTTTAAACCCCCAAGGGTTTTAGCTATTTTCCCTCGCGCTGCTACTGGGCCGACTAATAAGACTAAGATTCCTCAAGCCTTTATTCCAGATTTGCCACTTAAGACTTGGAATCAGTATCTAAATGATGGGGAGGTGAAGTTGGGGGAAACTCATTTTAAAGAGTCGGGCTTGGAATTTCAAGTGGCTCATTTGGAAGCTTTAATTGGTTCCGGAGAGTTACTACCGTTACTGATAGAAAGGGAGGGGTATTTACAGGTAGTACCAGTTGGTGAGGATTGGCTGAGCGGCGATCGGATTATATACTTGTTACACGATCCGAAACCAAAACTTTTGAAGCGCTTATCTGGTGCTTCCCAGTCTAGGCTGACTTTGGAAAAGCATCCCGTAGTGGAGGAAGTACCTATGCCTTCTCCTATTTTAGAAAAGGTTGTGGAGGAAAGCGAATTAGAAAATGATGTGGAGATTTTATCCCCTCCTGCGGCGCGATAGAGTAATATAGTAACCGCCAAGGCGGTTACGATGCTCCGATGCTCCGATGCTCACGAAAGAAGGGAAAGAAGGGAAATAAGAGGAAGAAGGGAATAGAATGAGCGAGTTTGGTGGAACTCAGAAAGTCTTAACCGACGAAAATTGTCATTGCGAACGAACCCGGATTTGGTATAAGTCCTGTCCTAGATTGACCACTCTACAAACTTTAAAAAAATCATGTTCAAAAAAATTACCAGTTCTATCTTATTAACAGCACTGACATTATCCTCTATAGGATCGTCTTCCAGCCCAGCTCAATCAGAATATTTAATAGCTCAAGCTGTGAAATGCAACCCTAATGGTAATACATTAGAAATGAGAAAATGTGCATCAGATAGCTATGCAGTAGCAGATAAAAAGCTGAATCAAGTCTATCAACAAAACATCTCCAAGCTTAGCGGTGAATACAAAAATCGCCTGATTCAAGCACAGAGAGCGTGGATTACATTTCGTGATGCAACTTGCAACTTTGAAGCTGCCGAAGCATTGGGGGGAACTTTGGAATCATTAGTATATACGGGATGTCTAGAGCGAGTTACCTCGGAACGAACGGCCTATTTACAGAGATATTTTGCTAATCTTAATAGTGGCTCTAAAACTGACACTACTTTGCCACAAGTTGGCACAGTAAAAAGCTTGGTTGATGGGGATATTATGTGTTATGCGACATTGATTGATGAGAACAATACTGAGCGAAGAGTCGGTGCAAGTTTTGAGATTTGTGCTAAGAAAGCTCAATTTTTAAATAAGAAAGTTCGCTTGACTTATGCTAGGGCTAATGTCAATGATTGTCAAAGTATTGAACCCTGTGGCAAAACGCGCCAAGAAATGCTAGTTACCAAAATGGAAATTATCAGGTAATCAATGCAGGAGGCAGGAGGCAGGAGGCAGGAGGAAAATACAATAATAGAAAGAAATATTTCGTAAAATTGTCAGACCGTAAAAGACTTGTATCCTACGAGCTACTTACAAAGGATTCATTTCTTTAAAATCTTGCGTCGTATGCGAGACCGGGAGAGTCAATCATTCCATCTCAAAATCTCTGCCACTTTTTCCATCAGGGTGGTGGGTTCAAATGGTTTGGGAATTATCCCATCAACGCCCATTTCGGTAAATTTGGCGCGATCGCTTGGTAAAACTTTCGCTGTCAGTAGAATCACTGGAATCGATCGAGTGATGGGATCGGATTGGAGGCGATCGTACACGGCAAACCCATCCATTCCCGGCATAGAGATATCCAGCAAAATAGCATTAGGGTGTTCTGTTTGTAGGATTTGCAAACATTCTTGTCCCGATGCAGCCACTAGGGTATTCCATCCCGCGAAGTCTTCCAGACACAGTTGTATCAGTTCGCGGAGGTATTCTTCGTCATCAACAATGAGAATTTGTTTCCCGATCATCAAAGCATTCATTTAGTCTCCTCCTATGCAAAGAACTTTTAGCTGCGTAACAGGAGACTAAATAGCAAGGGTAAGGAATTGGTAAAGATTCCGTTATCGTTACAAAATTTCACAAAAATACTGAAAGTTATTGATCCCATCCCAAAATCTCTGTGATTTCTTCTTTGAGGGTGATGGGCTCGATCGGTTTGGAAACTACCCCAGCAATGCCCATCTGGGCAAATCTGGCGCGATCGCTTGGTAAAACTTTTGCCGTCAGCAGAATCACTGGAATCGATCGAGTGATGGGATTGGATTGGAGGCGATCGCACACGGCAATCCCATCCATTCCTGGCATAGAGACATCCAACAAAATGGCATTAGGTCGTTCTGTTTTTAATATTTTTAAACATTCTTCTCCCGATGCTGCCACTAGGGTTTCCCATCCCGCTAAATCTTCCAGGCACGCCTGTATTAATTCCCGGAGGCAATCGTCATCGTCAACAATTAGAATTTGTCTGTCTATCATTCGATTTGGGAATTGAGATTTGGGATGTTGAATCGATCCTACAATTCAAAGTTAGGTAAGGGTAGGGTAAAGAAAAAGGTGCTGCCTTCGCCTAAGATACTTTCAACCCAGATTTTTCCCCCATGTCGCTCAATAATACTCTGACAAATTGACAAGCCTAACCCAGTGCCTCCTTTTTCGCGGGAATCGGAGGCATCGACTTGCTGAAATCGCCCGAAAATGAGTTCTAGTTTATCGGTGGGAATGCCACGTCCGCGATCGCGGACTTGAAAGAGCACAAAGTCTGTCTGGTTTTCGGCGCTGAGGTGGATTGTGGAGTGAGGGGGTGAGAATTTAAGAGCATTACCGAGCAAATTTGTCAAGGTTTGAATAATAGTATCTGGGGCAGCCCAGACTTTTACATCGGTGGGGGTAATAATTAATGATATTTGCTGTTGAGTAGCGATCGCCTGAATACCATCGACTGCTTGCTGCATCAAATCTGCTGCTTTGCAAACAGTTTTCTCCAAAACTGCCCGCCCGGAGTCTATGCGCTCCAAATCTAAAATATCATTAACCAGGTTCACCAAACGATGAGTATCGAGGAGGGCAATTTCAATCATGCGTCGAGCTTTTTCTGGCTTGCGATCGTAAACCCCAGTTTTTATTAGTCCCAATGACATTTGAATTCCTGTCAAAGGAGTGCGAAGTTCGTGGCTGACAATGCCAATAAACTCATTTTTAATATGTTCGAGCTTTTGTCGTTCGGTGATATCTTCCCCAATACTGATCGTGCCAATCATGTTTTCCTCTGCATCTTGCAGCCTGGTATTATTCCAGGCAATGAATCGTTCCTCACCAGATTTAGTCACGATTAAATTTTGATAATAGGGATGATAATTATGGGTTAAAACTTCCGAAAAAACAACTTGAAGCGCTTGTTGCTGAGCCTGGGGTAAGAAGTTTTCAAACCAATTTTTCCCTAAAACTTCTGGGTGAGTATATCCTGTGAGTTTTAAGAAGAAAGGATTAACATAGTTGACATTTCCCCATCGATCGAGTCCGACAACGATTAACTGCACGTTATCCAAGAGCGATCGCCAGCGTCGTTCGGCTTCTTGTAAGACAGCTTCGGCTTGCTGGCGTTCTTGTAGTTCGAGCTGAAGTTGTCCGTAGAGCTTGGATTGCTCAATGGCGATCGCCAATTGGCTAGTAATCTGTTCCAGTAATTCTATTTCCCAGGATTGCCAATTACGAGATGTAGAATTTTGGTAGAGCGCTAATAACCCCCAAACAGTTCCTCGCGCCCAAATCGGAAAAATTGCATAACTTTTGGCTTGAAATTGTTCCAGAAGTTCGATGTGACAAGGTTGAAGATCGGCCTGATAAATATCATTAACAACAAAGTTTTCGTTATTGGGAAAGCGACCTCCTTTATTTTCTTGTAGATAGGTATCTGCCCAAACTTTTTGAATATCATCTCCCACCAGTTTTACCCAATCCTCACCCACTGACTCGACAATAAAATCACCACTCCAATCAGGATTAAAGCGGTAAATTGCTGTGCGATCGGTTTTTAATGTCTGCCTGATTTCATTAACAGTATTATTTAAAACCGCATTCAGCTCCAAAGATTGGCGAATCCCTTGAGTAATACTCCAAAGCAAGTTTTCCTTTCTAGATTTCTGTAATAAAGCTGCTTCCGCCTCTTGTCGAACTTCTTCGAGGTGCTTCGCTAAGGTGATATCTTGATGAACTGCTACCAGCACATCCCCGTACTCGAAATGCTTGAATACAGAACAAGTCGCACTGCACCAAAAGGGCGTACCATCTTTCTTGACATTTTGGACTTCATAGCTGAATTCATGGTTTTGTAAAACGGCAGTCCGAATGGCTTGATTTACCTCTTGAGCAGTTACCGATTCGCTATTATAGTTCACAATCGAAACGTGCTGACCTTTGAGTTCCCCAAGATCGTAACCAAACATCTGCTCAAATTTAGGATTGGTATAGACAATCACTCCATTATCGGCTCTCACTAAGCAAATGCCTTCGGCCATATTACGGGTAATAACAGCTTGAAGCTCTAACATTTGTTCGGCTTGTTTGAGCTGAGTTAGATCGCGCATACTGACGATAACGCCGGAAATATTTTCACCTGCATCATATAAAGGCGTATAGGTAACGTTCAAAAATTGCGGGACTAAATTAGGATAGTCAAACCATCTTTCATACTGAATTTTTTCTCCCGCCAAACATCGGTCTAAGCGAGGTTGAATGAAGTTATCAAACAATTCTTCTCCTAGTATATTTCTGAGTGAATTGCCGATAACTTCGCTTTCAGATTTGTTGCACCAATTCAAATAAGCTTGATTCGCGATCTGATAAATATATTCGCGATTCATCATCGCAATTCCATCGGTTGTGTGGGAAATTATCCGCTGATATTGTTGGAGAATTTCTTCAGCAAGTTTGCGTTCAGTGATGTTTTCGACAATATAGGAAAATCTAGGATATTCACTAGGGCTGATTGTAATTGGGCAAACAGTTCCTGATAACCAGCACTCACCATCATTGGTAGGATGAAGATATTCAAACCGAACTGGGGCTTGAGTGCGTTGAGCCTCTTGGTAGTAGGAAATCCAACGATTGATCGTAGGTGACGGTATGCCTAAGCTACTAGAAAACTGATTTTGCATCCCGGCGGTGGTCTTGTGGAAAAACTGAGCTGCCGCCCAATTATCGGCAATGTGGAGAATATCTCCGTTATGTAGCTCAACTATGCCCATCGGTACAACCGCACTATTAAAGAAACTCCGTAAGGTTGATTCACTCTGCTGCAAAAGTTTCGCCGCTTCTTTGCGCTCGCTAATATCATTGTTAATTTCCAAGACCTTAATTAGGCTACCCAGATCGTCTTTTTGGACAACCCAACGGCTAGATACTGCGATCGGGGAATTGTCCCGACTATAATGAATCAGTTCACCTTCCCAGTAGCCTGTGGCGAGCAATTGAGCTTCAATTACGTTCAACGGCTGAGGAAACTCAGTTTTCAATAAAGCTTTGATTTCTTGCCCAAAGGCTTCGGCTTTTGTCCAGCCATACATCAACTCGGCTCCATGATTCCAAAAGGTAATTGTGGAGGTGAGATCCCAGCTAATAATGCCATCATGAGCTAAATCTAGTAGTTGCGCTTGTTCTTCTAGCAGTTGATAGGCGCGATCTTTTTCTAGTAAAGTAATTAACAGGCGATCGTTTAATTCGGTTAGTTCTACGGTTCGTTCTATTACTCTTTGTTCCAGGGCGTTATTTAGTTCTTTTAAGGCAATTTGTGCCTGTTTGCGTTCGGTAATATCTCGACAAGCACAGAATCGCATCATCTCCCCTTGCCATTCCAAGATGCTAGCACCGATCTCTACATCATAGATTGAGCCATCTTGTCGTCGGTGGCGAGTTTCAAATACTCCACTGGTAAAGCTGGTGTCATTTAGGAATTTCTGAATTCCTTCAAAAGTGAACTGAGCATCCCAGTCAAAAACGCTGAGGCTTAATGTTTTTTCTGGCGTGTAACCTAGCATTTCAGAAAATCGGGGATTTGCCTCTAATACCTTTCCTTCTCTGTCTAAAATCACGATGCCATCAAAGGAGGTATTAAAAATAGTCTGGATGCGGAGAGATTCTGTTTTTACTTGCTCAAATAAATCGGCTTTTTGGATGGCAATACTAGCTTGTGCAGACAACTGGCGTAGTAATTCTATTTCGCAAGTTTGCCATTCGCGGGGCGCGGCACAGTGATGAACAACTAGCAATCCCCAGAGATTTTTACCTTGCAGAATTGGTACAACTAGATTTGCCCTAACTTGGAAAGCTGCCAGCATTTCCCGATGACATGGTGAAATTTGGGCAGTGTAAATATCTGATTTGACAGTAACTAAGCCTTGCTCAAAGGGTTCAATATATTCTTTGCCAATACAAGGATCGTAGGAATGGTTAGATGAGATTGCGTTCCAGGCGGGATTGACCGATTCTACGAGAATTTTTCCGCCATAGTCGGCATCAGTTTTAAAAATCAGAGCGCGATCGCATTGCAAAAACTGGCGCACTTCCTCTACAGTTGTTTGCAGAATGTCTTCTAAATTCAGGGATTGGCGAATGCGCTGGGTCATTTCCATCAACAGCCGTTGTTGCTCGAATTGCTGATGCAGCAAGATTTCTGATTGCTTGCGATCGTCAATATTGACGTTCGTGCCAGCAATTCGCACAGCTTTACCTGTTTCGTCATAAAAGCCGTGTCCTCTACCCTCAACCCAGTGAATGCTGCCATCTGGCCAAATTAGGCGAAATTCATGCTGATAAACGCTTTTTGTTTGCAAAGCTTGCTGTATTGCCTGATTTAAGCCTTCGCGATCGTGGGGATGAAGCCTAGCGTCAAAGGTTTCGTATTTACCATCAAAAGTACCGTCAGCTAATCCAAATAAATGTTCGGTTTCTGGCGACCAAGTAATTTCTCCTGTCACCATATTCCAATCCCACATCCCCATCCGCGCCGCCGACAGCGCCATCCGTAGTCGTTCGCTATTTTCCTGAATTAATTGCTGATTGAGTCTGGCAATTTTGTGTCTATTTTCTTTAAGATTGCTGGTAAATAGGTTAATGGTCAAGGCAACTACTACAAAAAAACTTAACTGCACTAAATCCCGTGCTGTATTTAGCAGAAAAAATTGATAGCGAGGCTCAATCAAGAAATAATCGAGCGCTAGTGTGGAAAGCACAACTGTCACCACTCCCGGGTGAAAACCGCCAAACCAGGTACTAAAAATAATGGCAATATAGAAAAATGCCCCAATTGTCCGAGGCATTAGGGGTTCTAGCCAGAGGGTAAGCAGAAGAGCAAGGGCGGTTGAGGCTATGGCTAGGCTGTAGGGTAAAAATCGCCGAGATATGTTCATAAATTCCTTTTTCGGACTCGGTTGGCGATAATTTTTTTTTCTTTACTAATTCTTTACTTTGTTGTGGTTATATTACATCACGGTTTAATTTTCTTTAAATAGGTGGTGTAAATATGTCATCAAAACAAGTTTTGTTCATTCATAATCATATAACCTTTGCGGAAATTGTACAAGCTGGATTGGGCGATATAGATGATTGGCATATATCTACAGTTAGTTCACTTAAGTCAATGCTCATCCAAATCAGCCAAAATACTCCCGATCTAATTATTTTAGATTTTGAACATCCTGAAATGAATGCAGTAGAAATCTTAACGATGATTAGAAACTATCTATTTTGTTTTTCTCCTGTGGTAATTTTTGTCACCCACCTTTTAACTGAACAAGAAGAAAATATCTTAACTAAATTCGGGGTGTTAAATATCATCTATAAACAACTCAACTCACCAATTAAGACAATCGAGTGCGTTCCAGCCTACTAATTACCCGTGTCACGAGTTCTGGGCCCAACACAGGTTTACTGATGAAATCATCAGCTCCAGCAATAAAAGCTTTTTGCAAAGATTCTGGATCGGTATGCGCTGTCACCACCAAAATTGGTAAATTTTCCCATTGGATATCCTGTCGCACAACCTGACACAATTCTAAACCATTAATGAATGGCATTTCTATATCCAAAACTACCAAGTCAGGTTTATTACTAACTAAAACTTCCCAAAATTGCTGGGGTTCTGTGAGAGTTATTACTTCGATCCCCCAAGGAGTTAAAAAGCCCGATAATCTAGCCAGCATTAAAACGTCATCATCTACAATTAAGACTTTAGCTTTTAAAGTTTTAGAGTGAGGTAAAACACGAGATATTGCGTCAAAAATTTGCTTGGTGGTAGCAGGTTTGTGCAAAAATTGTCTAGCTCCTAAGCGCGATACTGCCAAACGATCGGCTAGGCTATCTCGTCCTGTAAAGACAATTATCGGCAGGTGGGGCGATCGCTTAGTTACTTCTTGCAGCAGCGTCAATCCATCTTCCTCCGTCTCTGCAAAGCTTAAGTCTAGTAACATCACATCCGGCATTGATAAAGCCAGAAGCGCTCTAGCATTGGTAAGATTAGAAGCAATTTTAATGCGTAATCCCCAAGCTTCTGATTCTGCTTTTAAGCGCTCTGTCAAGACAATATCATCATCAACTACTAACAACCGCTGAGATAAAAATGTAGGTGGTGATGGAGCTATTAAAGTAGCTGAAGGTTTGGTTAGTTCCTGCTGTAATCCTGTCACCAATTCCGAGAATTTGGTAATATCTTCCCCAGACAAAGAACCGTTTTTTATTAGTAAATGTTCTGCGGAACGTGCCAGATTCGAGCCTTCTTGATAGCCAAAAGATCCCATAGATCCTGCTAATTTATGAGCTTCATTCTTAGCCGCTTCCTGTAAATTATTTTCTATATTTCCCGCTAATAATGAATTCTTTGCCTGTTCTAATATGGCAATTTGTTGATTGAATACTTCTCGAAACCGCTCGAAAATTTTGTCTGTATTTTGTTTAGTTCCACTGCCAGATTGATGCTCTTTTGTGCTATCATTTTCAGGCTTGGTAGCATTAGATGGCACTGATTTGGGCTGGGATTTTAGTCGATAGCCCATACCATAAACTGTTTCGATGATTTCTTCAGTTAAGCCGCCTGCCTTGAGTTTCTTTCGGACATCTTTAATATGAGTGATAATGGCGCGATCGGTTGGTGCGTCCTCCAATCCCCACAGACGATCTAAAATGGCACTGCGGCTAAAGATGCGATCGGGATTTCGCAGGAATAATTCGAGCAGATTATATTCTGTCGCTGTCAGTGAAATGATTTGTTTACCAAATGTCACTCGACCCGAATCTAAGTCTAAACAAAGATTTCCCCAAGTCAAGGTATTAGCTGATAAATTCTGAGTAGAATCTCTAGGGGAAAGTGCTTGACTGCGCCGTAATAATGTTCTTATCCTAGCTAGTAATACTTCAGTAGCACAAGGTTTGCTGATGTAATCATCGGCTCCCGCATCGAATCCTGCCACGACATCGGCATCTGAATCGTTGGCCGTTAGTAACAGGATGGGTTTGCGGTAGCCTTGCGATCGCAGTTGGCGACATAGACTAATTCCATCAAGTTTGGGAACCTGCACGTCTAGCAAAATTAGGTCATACTCTATTGCGGTTGCCAATTCGAGGCCCGCTTGTCCATCACTCGCCAGATCGATCGCGTAGTGATTGACTCCTAACACTTTTGCCAGTGTTGCACTCAGCAATCTATCATCATCTACTAGCAGAATTTTCATCTTACCAATTACCGAAGAAGGGGCTAGGGGCTAGGGCGTGTTTTCAAACCCTGGGGGGGCGAAGCATTCGGACACAAAA
>NZ_JAQMUA010000406.1:0-31877 GCF_028330895.1 Kamptonema animale CS-326
CAAGGATGCGCCGCAGATGGAGGTAACACCTTTACGATCGCAGGTCGAGGCGGCTTACCAGAAGAACCCACAGCCACCCTCCCAGGTCAAACCGTTTGGCAAGACTTACAAAACTACGCCGTTGAGTCCCCTCAATCCCACAACGAACCGTCAAAGATTCCCTCTATGACTGCTATCCCAGAAACTCCATCCCTTGTAGAAGCCGTAGGCTGGCAAACTAATGCTCAGGGTGAAGTGGAATTAGTGGCCAATTTTCCGGCGGGTGCACAAGTAATTCCTAGCGATCGCACCCCTAATAACAATTGTCCCAGACAGAAAGTCGATCGCTAGACTAGAGATTCGCGATCGCTTTTTGGGTTAGTTATTCGTTCAGGATTTACGCACCTAACCAAAGAAACCGGGTTTCGACTTTCGCTCAACCAGCAGTTTTTTGACGAAAATACTTCGTTTTTACCCACAGATCCTCTCAAAAACCCGGTTTCTGGAGCCATGAGCGTAAGTCCTATCCTTGATCTAGGCTATATACTTATACAGAGCGGTTTTTACTTAATCTTAATTTTGAAATAGTTAAGAAAAGCTAAGTTAGCATAAAATTATCAATACTTTAGTAAGCCAATGAGTCATAATTGCCAGCATTTCTCTTCAGACAAGACCAAAGCTTTCTACACAAAATTATACCATGCTCTTCTACTAGCGATACCTTTCTCTTTACTTTCTGGTCAAGTTACAGCACAAATTATCCCCGACAATACTCTTCCTAATAATTCTAGTATTGCTCCTAATGGTAATAGTTTAACCATTAATGGTGGTACGTCAGCAGGTAGCAATCTTTTCCATAGTTTCAGTGAGTTCTCTCTCCCCACGGGTTCAGAAGCTGTTTTTAATAATGCTAGTAATATTCAAAATATTTTCAGTAGGGTTACAGGAGGAAAAATTTCTAATATTGACGGCTTAATTCGAGCTAATGGGACTGCTAACTTATTTTTCATCAATCCCAATGGCATCATTTTTGGCCCGAATGCACGGTTAAACATTGGTGGCTCTTTTATTGGCTCTACAGGCAACAGTATTCAATTCTCTGATGGTAACTCCTTCAGTGCTACTAACCCTCAAGCGCCGCCGCTGCTGACGGTGAACGTGCCAGTAGGGTTGCAGGTGGGGGCGAATCCAGGTGCGATCGCAGTTCAGGGAGTAGGGCATGGGTTTACAGTCCAAAATATCCGTACTAATCGAATTAATCGCAGCAGCACTAATCAGGGTTTGCAGGTGAAATCTGGAAACACCTTAGCTTTAGTAGGAGGTGATGTGAATCTAAGCGGTGGTGTGTTGAAAGCAGCAGAAGGACAGATAGCTTTAGGGAGTATCAGTAGTGGTGTGGTGAGTTTGACACCTACTGATGCAGGGTGGAAGTTAGGTTATCAAGGAGTACAAAGTTTTCGGGATATCAATTTATCTGGGCAAGCCGCGATCGATGCCAGTGGCTTGGGCAGAGGTTCTATCCAGATGGTAGGACGAGAAGTGAGGCTCAGCGATGGTTCTATTGGCTTAATTCAAAATCAAGGGTCAGAGCCAGCCGGAGACCTGATTATAAATGCAACTGAGTTATTGCAAGTGACGGGCACGAACTCACAGGCAACATTTCCCAGCCTCTTGATTAATGAAACTCTCGAAGATGGAGCTGGTGGCAATGTTGCTATTGCTACAAGCAGATTGCTGGCATCAGACGGTGGAGGTATAGGCTCCAAAACATTTGGAACTGCCCCTAGTGGGGATGTGTCTGTCAGTGCTTCTGATGCGGTAAATATAAGTGGTTTTTCTAATAGGAATCCAACTCTTTTCAGCTTCTTGGGTACTGCAACTGGGGGGGCGGGAAATGCAGGCAATCTCGCAATTTTGGCTCAACAGATAAAAGTTTTGGATGGAGGTGTGATCAGCACTGGTACGTTGAATACTGGTAAGGGGGAAATATAACCATCAACGCTTCTGAGTCTGTCACGGTGAGTGGAATTATTCCCAGACTTTTGCAAGTGTCTGCTGTTACCAGTGCAACAATTAGTGAAGGAAATGCAGGTACTGTTACCATTAACACATCTAGATTGATAGTCAGAGATGGCGGGACTATTAGCACCTCTACCGGAGCCAAAGGTTCAGGCGGAACCTTGATTATCAATGCGTCTGATTCTATACAAGTCAGTGGCAAAAGAGAGGGAGAGGGACTTCCTTCTCGCATAGAATCGTCTGCTCTGATTGTACCTGAAGTCCTTCGTCGAGCTTTAGGACTACCCGATCGCCCCTCTGGAAACTCCGGCAACGTCATCATCAACACTTCTAGACTGACCATTACGGATGGTGCTAGAGTCAGCGTCGCCAACCAAGGCACAGGCCTCGCAGGCAACCTCAACATCAACGCCAGACAAATTCTGCTTAACAACCAAGGTAGACTCACTGCTTCCACCGCATCGGGTAGTGGTGGCAACATCAAATTACGAGTCTCTGGGGATACCATTCTCCGTAATGGTAGCCAAATCGCCGCCGAAGCCGCCGGTACCGGCAACGGTGGCAACCTCATCGCCAACACCAACACCCTCACTATCCTTGAAGGTAGCAAAGTCACTGCCAATGCCATCCAAGGCAACGGCGGTAATATTCGCATCACCACCCAAGGTTTGTTCGCTTCCCCTGATAGTGACATCACTGCTTCCTCCAGTTTTGGAGTCTCCGGCACCATCTCTATTAATAATCCTAACCTTGACCCCAGTTCCGGCTTAGTGCAATTACCCGAAAACGTCGTTGACCCCAGTACACAAATCGCTCAAGGATGCGCCGCAGATGGAGGTAACACCTTTACGATCGCAGGTCGAGGCGGCTTACCAGAAGAACCTACTGCTACCCTCCCAGGTCAAACCGTCTGGCAAGACTTACAAAACTACGCCGTTGAGTCCCCTCAATCCCACAACGAACCGTCAAAGACTCTCCCAGTCGCTACTATCCCAGAAACTCCATCCCTTGTAGAAGCCGTAGGCTGGCAAACTAATGCTGAGGGTGAAGTGGAATTAGTGGCCAATTTTCCGGCGGGTGCAGAAGTAACTGCTAGCGATCGCACCCCTAATAACAATTGTCCTAGACAGAAAGTTGACCCTTGAATTGGAAAAAGTAACAATTAGCAATTAAAAAATTTTTATATGTCACTTCCAAGCCAACCAAACGGCAAAAGTAAAATGCTGCGCCGCACATTTTTATTTTTGATTGGAATAGTCGCAGCGCGACAATTAACTATATTTTTATCAGTTGCCGAAAACCGTTCAACTTCTCTTAATATCGCAATTCAACTGATGCAAAAAACGCTGGCGTGGCTGACAGCCTTAAAAGCCAGCCAAGACCATAAAACACCGCCTAGCCCTCCCATTGTTCCCAAAGCCACTATAAACCCTCAACTCTTACCTACTGCTCCTATCCCAAAAATCAGTAGAAACCCCTATTCCCAACCTACTGTTTCTGCCTCACAATTAAAAGTAGCACCAGCTAAAAAAGGGCAACCTATACAAGTGAGCAGAAAAAATGTGGTGGGGGTTCCTTTATATCAAACAACTATAGATTTGACTGACCCTGATACTTTGATTACTATTGGCTTAGCAAATAATGCACCAATGGCTAACAGTTCTCAAGGTTCTAAGGGTGACGAAGCTTTTGAAAAAATGGTCGAGCGCTATCGAGGCGCAGTAGTTGTCAACGGCACATTTTTTGGCAAAGATTCTCAAAAATGGGTGTTGGGTAATATGGTGTCAGCGGGTAAATTTCTGAAGTATAGCCAGTGGGAAAATTATGGGACAACCTTGGGTTTGCGTGTAGGAAATCAACCAGAAATGATTACAACGCGATCGGAAGGCAAACCAGAATGGAATCAGCATTGGTTTTCTATTACTTGTGGCCCTAGACTATTAAAACAGGGTAAAATTTGGCTGGCACCTAAGTTAGAAGGATTTGCCGATCCTCATGTTCTCAATGTGGGAGCGAGAACAGCTATTGGGTTTCCTGCTAGTGGAAAAGAGCTATATTTAGTGACTTTTTTAACTAGCCTTTCGTTGGCAGAGGAAGCAGAAGTAATGAAGGCGATCGGATGTTATGAAGCGATGAATTTAGATGGGGGTGCTTCTACTGCTTTGGCTCATAATGGACAGATTTTGATTCCTCCGGGACGCAATTTAACAAATGCGATCGTGGTGTATGATAAAAATTATCCTGCCCCAGAGGAAGTTAAAGCATCTTGGGAAGCTTTTCAGAAAGGTGCTCGCCCTTCTTACCCTAGATAAGTGGGATTAGATAATAACTTCCTTAACGATAGATTCCCTACTTTAAAATTAGTAGGAATTTCCCTTTTATTTCCCAATACAAGACGCTGCTAAAACCACTAAACTCTCATTTTGAAAAACAGCACAGCGTTCCATATACTGTGTTAAAGCAGGAGTTTTACCCTGTTTAAGATCGGCAACAACCTCTGGGGTTGAATCAAAGTTTTTGAGCCAATCATACTTCTCCACATAATCGAGAGTGAAAGCATTTTTCTCCAACATCCAGAAATCAATCCCGTACTGATTAATAAAGTTTTTTACTACTGCAATATCGGGACTATACTGAGCGCGAATTAACCCAAGAGCCTTCTCTCGAAATTGGCGATAAAAGCCTACTTGATATGGTATTCCATATTCCCTGCCAATTAAAATAGACCTCTGGGAAAAAGTCGGCAAAAAATTCGCTTCTTCAGATAAAGATGCAATTAATGTATCTTTAGGTTGCTGCTGAAAAAACTCATATAAAGCGGGCATTCTCCCAGTTTTATACCCGACTCTGGGGAAATCGGGAACAAAGCAAGGATAGAGGAGAACTAAAATAGCAATTACTCCTGTTAAACCTAATGCAATTATAGTTTTAACTTGGGATCTACCCTTAAAAATGGGTGATGATGAGGGTGAATTTTGAATTAAAACTTTTGCCTCTGTTCCTGATGCCCATTGTAGCGCAGCATCTATGATTAAAGTTAGCGCGATCGCCGTCATAAAAACAATAATTATGCGGAAACTGTAGGAAGTATATCTATTCGGAACGTACAGCTTAAATAATACAGCATGAGCTAGAAAAAACATCGTCAATGATGCTAATAATAGCTGAAGTAAAAGCCAAATACTGCCTTTAATCTGCTTTACCAAAGGAAACGCGGAGGAAAATGGTAGCAGCAACGGAAACAGAAGCCCCGCACAGTGAGTTACAGGCGTAAATAATGACTTAGAAAACATTCCGGTACCTTTACCTGTAAACCAAAAACTTTTAGGGTGAAGTTCAAAAAATGGGATGCGTCCCCCTGGTAAAAACTCCCGCGATCGCTTTGCTTCTTCTAATGTAATTGTCGGGCCAAATTTAGAAGAATTTAAGGCAAAAGGCAACATTACAAAGAAGGAAACTCCTAAACCTGTACCACAAAACAGGTAATTATTTCGATCGGTTGATAGCCGCAAACTGCCATCTTTCCAGTGGAACAATCTGAGAATTAAAATGCCACAGGCAATAAATACATATTGAGGATAAAATAATCCTATGAGGGCAATAGTTGCCAAACACGGTATTAGTGAGACTCGCAGCAAATAATATAAAAATCCGAGAAATATTGGATACAGAAAAGCTCTAGGTGTAGCTGAAGCTAAATCATCTGTGATCCACATACTTTGATTCAACACCGAAGCAGCAATAAATCCCGCCATTGGTATTGGCAACATTTCCAGACAGATGCTAAAACAGTAGTAAGTAGAGATTAATCCTAATATCATCGGCAAGATTTTATGAAATAAAAGAGGATTAATCCCTGCCATCGCCGCTACCTTATAAACTATTTTGTAGCCTGCGGGAGCAACAGCTTGAAAATAATCGGCAATTAGATCGTTGGGAAATAAACTCGGATCGATAAACCGCATGATCCAGAATACGTGCTGTCTCGCATCATCTTGCACAACGTACTCGCTACCGAAAGCTTCTTTAAAGCCCATAATGCCATAAAGTGCGGCAACTGTTAGGCTCAGGCTTAACCAAAATATTACTCGCGATCGCGATGTTTTTTCAAGTGGGGTAGTCAGAAATTTTTGTAAGCTTGCGATTAACATTGTTAGTTGTTAGTGGTTAGTTGTTAGTTGTTGGTTGTTGGTTGTTGGTTGTTATTTGGGTAAATTTAACTATTGATTTTTTCAATACATTTAGCTTTAAGTAGGATTAAATCTTTAGCTTTTAAAACAGTACAACGATCTGTGACTTTTGACAAGGCGGGTATAGTTCCTTTTTCCAGACTCTCTTTAACCTCAGCCGCCGCCGCTGGGTTTAACTGTCTAATCCGGTGATTTTTATTCACATACTCAAGAGTTAAGCCTTGCGAGTCTAACAGCCAGAAATCTATACCATACTTTTGAATAAAGTTTTGCACTTCTGTTAAATTAGCGCTGTATTGAGCTTTAATTAAATCATTAGCGCGGTGATTCATTTCAGCATAGTATAGTTTGTGGTAAGGTAAAGCATATTCCGATCCTATTAAAATTGACCGTTTGGCAAAAGCTGGTAGATTATTGGCTTCTATAGCTAAAGATGCTATGAGCGTATCTTTAGGTTGCTTGCTCAAAAAATCATACAAGCTAGGTATTTGACCAATTACATAATTAGTCACCGGAAAGCTATTAGTTAAGCTAGGGTAAATCAAAGCTAAAGGTAAAATACAAAGTGCAAAAAATGGAAGTTTAATTTTTTGGCAAATCGCATCTATGATGATGGCGATCGCGATTCCACCTGCTATAGCCATTAACATTCTTAAACTATGCTGCGTATATCGGCTAGGATGATGTAGTTTGAAGGCGAAAGCGTGAGCCGCGAAAAATACTCCTGTCGAGGCTAGTGCTAATTCTGGCAATATTACAATACGGCTAGTAAGTTGTTTAACCAAGGAAAAAGTGGAGGGATATCTTAATAAGAGTGGTAATAATAATCCGGCCCAAATCTGGGGAGGGATAAGCAATTTAGATAGCCACTCGCGAGGGAAAAAGCCGGAACGATCGCCTGTCATCCAAAAATCCCAAGGGTTATCGGTAAAAAAAGAAGCTCTTCCTCCTGGCCAAAATTCAGGGAGCATTCTTGCTTCTGCTGCTGTTATTACCGAGCCAAATTGTGAGGAATTTAAAGCGTAAGGTAACAGCACGGCTATGGCAATTACTAAAGTAGTAAGGAGAAATTTATAGTTGATTTTTTCTGGAAAAAAGCGGATAAAATGCAAAATTAAGACGGCAGCACATATTAGTACACCTTGAGGGTAGAAAAGCCCTAAAAGTGCGATCGAAACTCCGACACCTAGTAAATTCAGTCGCAGTAAATAGTATAAAAATCCCATGAATACCGGATAAAAGAATGCTCTCGGTGTTGCGGAAACTAAATCATCTTTTAACCACAGATTTTGATTTAGCAATAGTGTAGCGAAGAAACCCGCAGCAGGAATTGGCAATATCTGCAAACAAACTCCAAAACAGTATGTGGTAGTTATTAATCCTAACAGTGTCGGTAAGAATTTATTAAAAATAATAGGATTGAGGCCAATTTTTGCCATTAAATGATAAAGTTCAGTATATCCACTGGGGGCAAGTGATTGAAAATAATCGGCAATGATATCATTAGGGAACAACTCTGGATCGAGAAATCGCAGCATCCAGACAACGTGCGATCGCGCATCGTCTTGCACCACATATTCGCTGCTAAAAGCTGGTAGAAGTCCCAAAAATCCGCAAATCGCGGCCG
Source organism: Kamptonema animale CS-326 (assembly GCF_028330895.1). NCBI lineage: Bacteria > Bacillati > Cyanobacteriota > Cyanophyceae > Oscillatoriales > Microcoleaceae > Kamptonema > Kamptonema animale. The sequence goes on from NZ_JAQMUA010000406.1 coordinate 7,816, forward strand.
CTATCAAGCTAAGGCTGAACCAAACTCTTACTGGATAAGTTCTGATAATTGACAGCATTAAAATTTCACTCTCACTGGCTTTCCTCTCATCGACCATCAAAAATCAAAAATTCGCATAACCCTATAAAATGTAACCGATGTTGTCCAAAATGAAAAGGTAATTATGCCAGAAAGTCTAATCGATGAGTCTTATCCGAGTTCCGAGAGTTCAGAAGTCAGCTCTCCATTTTTCTCTCTTATCCTCCCAGTTTACAATGAAGAAAGCGGTGTAGAAGCTACCCTCAATCACCTACAGGAAACTCTAAAATCTTCTAGCTGCAAGTATGAAATTTTGGTTGTTAACGACGGTTCCACAGATGGAACTCGCGAGATTTTACAATCTCGGACAGATATCAAAGTAATAGAACACAATCGAAATCGAGGCTATGGCGCGGCACTGAAAACGGGAATTAGATATGCAAAATACCCCTTAATTGTGATTACTGATGCTGACGGTACTTACCCCAATGAACGGATACCGGAATTAGTAATCTTGGCAATGCACGCTGATATGATTGTCGGTTCGAGAACAGGTGAAAACGTCCGTTATTCAAATCTTCGCAAAATTCCTAAATGGTTTTTAGTGCGCTTTGCGGAATGGATTACAGATTGCAATATTCCTGATTTAAATAGTGGGTTGCGTGTATTTCGTAAGAGTGTAGCCGAAAGATTTTTGACGATTTTACCGGACACATTTAGTTTTACTACCACGATTACAGTAGCAATGTTGACGAATAATTATATCGTGCGTTATGTGCCAATAGACTATCATTATCGAGTGGGGAAAAGCAAGATTAAGCCGATCCGAGATACTATCCGTTTCATGCACTTAATCTTGAGGACAGGGGTTTATTTTGCACCGTTAAGGGTGTTTATGCCTGTAGCTTTTGTATTTTTTGTGGGTTTCTTGATTACGCTGTATCAAGATGTTTTTGTCCGGCGTGACTTAACTGAGGCTACGCTAATTCTTTTGGTGGCTACTACTCAGTTGGGGATGTTTGCACTGCTGGCTGATTTAATAGATAAAAGGTGCGATCGCTTGTAAAATAAAAAATCATTCCCCTACCAACTTAAGCGCCAGAGATTTCCATTGGGGTAAACAGAGTCTAATTTGTACTTCTCATCTTTTTCAAGATTTAATTGCAATTTCTTAGAAGGGTAAAATAAAAATATCTCACTGAAACCATCAGGAATTTTGGGTAAATTTTCTCCGGGAACAACCTGTAGTTTTACTTTATTTTCTAGTAAATAGCTGAGAGAAGTTAGCCTGATTGCATTGCTGCTGACGATTAGCGGTTGTGTAGCTTGATTAATAATGTTGGCTACTTGGGGATTGTAATAGCTGCTGTACTTGTTCCACCAAGTCTCTGATTGACTGCTAATTGCACAGGAGAATACCCCACCTGAAATCAAAATCATAGTTATTATTTGCCACAATTTTTGTTGGTTAATATTTTTACTGGTAATTTTATTAGATAGTAAGTAAGCAATAGCTAACTGGATACCTACGTAACAAGGGATTAAGTAGCGAGCAATACTAGAGCGTTGTCCACCCGAAATTAAATCTTTAAAAACTAATGGTGTTGCCGTAGATAATATTAAAATTAATATAAATAGCCAAATACTTTGAGGCGTATTCTTACATAGAAATTTTAGCGAGTATCCTACTAAAATTAGCGTCGGTACGATCGTATATAGCCAGAGGTTATCCATTCCAAATTGAAGGTTATCTTTGCCAGAAATTACATCAAATAAACGCTCTTTAGTCCCAATTTGAACGTCAAACAAAATAGAGGTAATATTAATTGCCAGCCTAGTTAACAAAGTCAAGACGTTAATTTTATTAGCTATCCATCCTAGCTCTGAGAAATTATTTACAATACATAGTATCCAGGGAGTAAAAGCTATTATTCCCGATAATGTTGCTATTAAATAACCAAGAAATTTCTGTAATGAAAAATGATTGTGGGTTTTTAAGTGCATTATTTCAGTTGCGAATAGATAAATACCATGTCCCATTATTACCAGTATAAAAAGTAATTGGGAATAAAGCCCTAATGTTATAGTAATGGCGTATAATCCCCAGCATATTATTCGCTGTTTTTGGGAAAGAGCGCTGTGTGTTTCCAGCCGTATTGCTCGTAAAAATACACAGCTAGATAGTAAAATTATTACTGTAAATAAACTATAGGCTCGTGCTTCTTGGGCGTACAATACATGAAAAGGTGAGATTGCTATAAGTGCTGTTGCTATTAATCCCACAATTGGCAGATTAAATAATTCCAAACATAGCCAATAAATTCCAGGGAATACTAACAGACTAATCGCCGCTGATAAACTTCTGGTGACTGCTATTGAATCACCAAATAGCTGCCTCCAAAAATATGCAATCGCGTAATAAAGTGGCGGCTGTTCAGGATTTCCTACTGCTAAAGCTTTTACTGTGTCAACAACTCCTCGCTCAGAATTTATGCGCTGATATTGCTGTAAAGTTTGGATATCTATTATAGGGCCAGCAACTTGCTCTGTAAATTCTTCCTTGGTGTATCCAGCTAGTCGCAATGAGGTAATCGTTTCGTCGTACCAGTAAACTTTTTTGTCAAGATTAACAAATCGAAAAAATATTCCTAATATTAATAAAATAATTAGTAATGGTTGCAGCCAGGTAAAATAATATTTGCGATCAATCATAGTAATTTTCGAGCGGATAAGTTAATATTTAATAATACATTCTGATTGCAGGACAACTAAATTATCAGTATCAAAAACATTACAGCTATTCATAACTTTTGATAACGCTGGAAATTTACCATATTTTAGATTTATTAAAACCTCATCCCCTAGTGGCTGATATTGTTTTAACCAGCGATCTTTTGCCACATACTCCGCAGTTAATGCTTTCTTATCTAGTAGCCAAAAATCTACTCCATAATTCTTGATAAAATCCTTAACTGTACTAATATTAGCACTGTATTGTGCTTCGATCGTATTAACAGTCCGCTGGCGAATCTCATTATAATATAGAGGATGATACGGCAAAGCATAGCCTTCACCACCCGCCAGAATAGAGCGTTTAGCAAAACTGGGTAAATTATTCGCTTCTTCCGCTAGGGAAGCGATGATAATGTCTTTGGGTTGTTGCTCAAAAAACTTGTATAGTGATGGAACTCCACCTGCGATATAACGGGTATTTGGGAAGGGATAATTTTTGTATTGTAAAATATGAGGATAACCCAAAAATATCACTGCTAAAAATAGGCAAAATCCTAACGGTAAAAACTTTAACTTGTCTTTTTTCTGTTCGGTTTTGACTTTTTCCCACTCAAAAACTGCATCTATAATTAAGGTTATGGCAATTCCTGCCATTATAGGTATTAGCATCCGAGAAGTGTGCTCGGTATATCGGTTAGGAAGGTGAAGTTTAAAGACTAAAGCATGAGCAATAAAGAACATTGTCAAAGATGCTATTGCTAGTTGAGGCAAAATTATCACTTTCTTTGTCACCAACTTGGTTAAAGGAAAGCGAGAGGAAAATTGCCATAAAATAGGCAATGACAAGCCTAAAAAAATTTGGGGAGGAATGGGAAGAGGAAAAAATTTATCTGTTAAAACGCACCACTCTGAAGGTATCATACCGCTACGTTTGCCGCATAGCCAAAAGTTAGAGAAATTATTAGAAAAAAAGCTCGACCAACCTTTAGGTAAAAATGCTGGCAATGTCTTAGCTTCAGTCGCAGATATTACTTTCCCAAATTCTGAGGATTTGAAGGCATAGCTTAATAAGATTGCAGTTGCTATTCCTAAACCTGAGAAGAGTAATAAGTAGTCTTTTCGCTCGCTGGATAGATAAAACTGCTTGTCTTTATAACCGACTAACCGGAGAATTAAGAGGGTAGCTGCGACTAACATACATTGTGGGTAAAACAATCCTAAAAGTGCGATTGTAATTCCTACACCCAATAAAGAACGTCGCAGTAAAGAATACAAAAAAGCCATAAATAATGGATAGACAAAAGCTACTGGCGTAGCGGAAATTATATCATCTTGCAGCCAAATAATTTGATTGAAAAACAGGGTTGCCATAAACCCAGCGAAAGGTACTGGCAAAAGTTCCATACAAATACCAAAATAGTAGCTATTGGCAATCAAGACTAATAGGATTGGCAACAATTTATGCAGCAAAAATGGCTCAATTCCTAAAGCAGCTATTATCTGATAAACTGCTTTGTATCCTACTGGGGCTACCGATTGAAAATAATCGGCAGTTAAGTCATTAGGAAATAACCCCGGATCGAGAAATCGCTGCATCCAAAAAACGTGCTGTCTTGCATCATCTTGCACTACATATTCACTGCCAAAAGCCTGCTGTAATCCCGGAATACTATAAATAACTGCAAAAGTCAAGCTTAAGCTCAACCAAAATATTAGATTTGAGCGAGATTTGCCGCTTGTATAAATTAAAAATTGGTGAATGTTTGTCATAAAAATATTATTTTTCAAATTCTCGCAGATCTTGAATACTAACAAGATATTGTCCTAAAAATGGTAAACCTCCTATCGCTGGCAAAAGATAGCGGGAAGTACAAAGTAATCCCAAAGCTGCGGCTGTGGGCGCAGCGAAATAAGGGCTATAAAAGGCGATCAAGGCAGCATCGCGAGTGCCAACTCCGGCAAATGTTAGTGGTAGCAACCCTGCTAGAATTGCTAAGGGAGATAATGCTAAATTTGCCAAAAATGGTGTCCAGGCATTGAGTGCTAGGATAAAAAACCAGATTTGTAGCAAGTGGCCAAACCAGATTAAAATAGAGGTAGTTGTAATTTTCAATAGTTGCCTTTTATCTTGCCAGAAAAATTGCTGCATTTCCCGCCAAGACAACTGAAATTTTTCGATTTTAGAGCGAAATTTTTTAGGTAAAATTTTGCGTGCCATCCTAAAAAATATTTGGGCAAATTTACGAGAACCTAGTAACATTATACCTGTAATCAGTCCAAAAGCTACAGCAGCAGTCATTACCCAAAACAACCAATCTTTCTGGGGATAAAGTATCAAGCCAAATACACACCACAATAGTAAAGAAAGCATATCGCAAGCTTTCTCAAATACGACCAGCGACAGGGAGAGCGAACCATCTAAATGTCCTCGCTGCTTCATAAAATAAGCTTTGGCAATATCCCCCATTTTTGAGGGAAGTACCATATTTAAAACGCTGGCAGCAAGGATGAGACGATTTGCTTCGCTAAACCCCAATTTGCCCCCCGCAGGCATTAGTTGTTGCAACCGCCAAGCTGTTAGCATTGTTAGTGGTACAACCATACTGAGGCTGATAGCCATCCACCAGCGATCGCAGTTTCGGAAGACTTGTATTAATCCAGCAAAATCAATTTTCCAGTAGATGACTGCTAGAATTAGTAGGCTGACAATCAGAGAAATTACTCGCTTCATCAATTAGCTTTTCGCTATTAGGTTTAAAAACTTTTCCGGGCGATTAGAAATCGCGGCTATACAAACAAAGTCCGCCTACGCGGACTATAAGAAAAAGGGGTAATAAACCCGGATTTAGTATTATGTTATCATACTACTTGATTTGATTTAATTTCACTGAGTTTGCAAACGAGGGAGTACGGTGCGAGTGAAGTTATCGCTTCCAGTTTCGAGATTAGCAGGAACACCGTTTGGATATTCTTGCGCGATCGCACTTTGTATGGTTTGAATCCGGTTGCCAGGATTGGGGTGAGAACTCAAAAACTCCGGCTGTCTTCCCCCACCGCTGGCAGTCTCAAGTATCTGCATCACTTCCGCCAAAGCCTTTGGATTGTAACCAGCTTGACTCATAAAGCGCACGCCGAGGCGATCGGATTCCAATTCGTCATCACGACCGTATCGCAGGCTGACCAATTGGTTGACAGCTTGCGCGAGTACGGCGGCCTGCTGACCGTTGCCGCGATCGTCCGTCGTCGCCACCCCCACCGCCGTTACTAGCGCCGCCCCAAGCCGTTGCTTAGCGAGGTGTTCAGCCCCGTGCCGCCCAATAACGTGCCCAGCTTCGTGACCGAGTACGCCAGCCAGTTGCGCTTCCGATTTCAGCCGACTCAGCAAGGCAACCGTTACGAAAACCTGACCCCCCGGTAGCGCCAAAGCATTCACCGTTTTAGGGTCGCGCAGTAGGTGAAACTCGAAGGGATAACCCAGTTTGGATGCCGCAGACTGCTGTACCACGCGCTTTCCGACGCGATCTATATAATCCTGAAGCGCTTGATCTGGGTAAAGACCGCCAAATTGAGAGGCTACTTGCGATCGCGATTCCAGTCCTAACACTACTTCCTGGCGCGGTGACAATTGCACTCGCTGCTTTTCCCCAGTCACCGGATTTTCCACAGTCGTAGTCAAGTAACTAATAAAACCGAAAAAGGCGATTAAAAGCCCAATCGCAAAACGAAATAGATGTCGGCTCACGGTTTTTTCCTAATTTATTGCTCAGTAAACTATCATGCCAGGTTTAAACAAAACATCTATCTAAGGGGTATATCAACTGCTATTAGGATTTATGTAATTAACGTTTCGATTTTTTCGAGGACTTCTTCTATGACTTCTGAGGGAGCTTTTTCACAAAATCTCGCTTTTCTCGCTTTCCAGTCCAAGCTTTTAACTTGGTCTGATAATATTACACCTTGGGTCTGAGTTCGATCGTTGAGAGGGACTTCAAATTTTAATCCCTTGCTTTGTGATGTAATTGGGCACATTAAAGCTAATGATGATAGTTTGTTGTACTCAGAAGGCGATACAATAATAGCAGGGCGGGGGCGACCCTCCTGATTGCCCTGCTCGTGACCTCTAATTGGAGTGAAGTCAATATATATAATGTCGCCTCTGGCTGGAACATATTCATCTGATTTTTTACCAGATTTCATTGCCAACAGAACCTCCTGTCTCTATTTCCCTGTGAAAGTTATCAGCAGTCATCCCCTCTAAAAGGTACTCAAGGGTATATTTTTTTCTAATTTTTGGCTTGATAATGATATTCCCTTCAACAATGTCAATTTCCACATTACTTCCTTCTTTCAGATTTGTTTTTGTCGCCAATGAAAGAGGGATTTTTACTACTAGATTGTCTCCCCATTTAGTAATATTTTGTTCTAACATTAACCGCACCTTACTGTATTTATTATCTATTTACTACGATTATACAGCACTGAATTTAAGTGTCAACCTTCTTAGGGAAAATTCTATCCTAGAAAAGCACTGCGATCGCCTCTAACTGACCGATCGCTCACAGGTAGCGTTTCACTTTCAAAGGTTGACCAGGAGCGAGTTTTTTAACTTCATCACTCAAGTCAAGCCAAGGTAATAATTGACCTCTTTGAAACGTGCGACTCATCACCACATAAATAGAAGTTTGATCGCAGCCAATCCCCGCACTAATCACCCCTTCCCAAGACTTAGCATAAAGTTCATCGGTAATCTGCCATTGTTGATTTTCCCATCGCAAGCGGCGACAAAAGCGAAACGGTGCATCTTGTTTACCAGTAATCAACATTTTCTGCAAAATTTTCCGAATTAAATTAGGGAAAAAACGCCCAAACGTCAGCATAACAACCCGTAAAATCAGTAACTTTATGGGTGTCATTTGCGTTTGTTTTGCCCATCCCATTTGTCCAGAAACCGTAATTTCATCCTCCTCAACTTGCACTTCGCAATCGCCTATTAAATGGCTAACTGCATTCTTGATTTTACCATTTTGGCGGAATTGGAGCGAAAATTGAGTGTCAGAAGCAACTAATCGATCGTTGCGAAATAGCTTGAAAGTACCGCCTTTATTTAAAGCCATATAAAGCTCAGTATCCCCACATCGTTTAATCAAAATTTTAGCTTCTTTTAGCCAAACACTAGCAGCATTTTTGGCAATAGATTGCGATCTATCCGGTACGAAATCCCGCCAAGCTAGTAAATAATTCCAAGTATGATGACCGATAATATGATCGTCAGCATAACAAGGAGCCAAACCATTAGCTAATGCCATCAAAAAACGATCGTTAATTTGTAACGCTTCCGGCATCCATTGACCGACTAATTCAAAACCATGCGGGAAAAAGTTATAGGTGTTGCGACTAGCATATTCTCCACCATAAGAACCATCAGGATGAATAAATTGAGCGGCTAATTCCACAGCCTTTACAACCGTATCTTTCAATCTAGGATCTGGCTTGAGTTGGTAAATCCGCGCTAAACATGATATAGTTAAAGTGTGATATCCAGGATCGCAGCCTTCATATTCCTGAAACCAACCTTCGGGATTTTGCCACTCAAAAACTCGCTCTAAACGCAGTTTTTTTGCCGCCTCCCACTTGGAAGTATTCAATAACCTTTCTAGCAATTCTAAACACAAGACAATTAAAGCTTGGTGATTGGTAAGTTTACCGCTTTCGTGGTGATTTGCTAACCAGTCAGCCCGCCTCTCAAAAAACTGCAAAATTTCCTCATTCTGCAATTTTAACAGCGTGTAACTTTCGATGCAAGCTAATAGAGAAAATGCCGCCGCCCCGGATGCTCTTTCATAGGGAAAATAATCATCGCAGGAACCATCACGGTGAGCGCTACGGGCAGCATAAATAATCCCAGCTTCTACCCATTCGCGAATCATTTGCTGTTGATAGAATGGATTATCGGCAATATTTGTCTGGTAAGCTAAGGCTAATGGCCAAACAAATTCCTGAGCCATTCCACTCGGAAAATCTATGATTTTATAATGCCAAAAATTGCGGTCAAAACATCCGTAAGTAGGACTATGAGGATTGCGATCGCACAGCGTCAAAATTTTAGGAATTTGCGCGATTGCCTCACGAGCAAACAAATCTTTACTATTCATAATTTTAATCTTCTTTCCTAGTATCAACCCGTCGCAGCCGCAATTGAATCTCTTCCACCAATTTGCGATTAGCTGCCATTAAATCAGCAATTAAACCCAACATCCACAACTGAAAGCCGATCAGAATTAAAATCGCAGCTAAGATTAAGCTGGGAACTCTAGTTCTAAGAGTACCTTGTAAAATAAAGAAAAATATCCAGCGTATTCCTAATATCACACCCAAACTAAACGGCACGCTTCCTAACATTAAGAAAAAGCGTAGGGGTTTGTAAACCATGAAAATGCGGAGGATTGTAAACAGCGATCTTACCACATAAGAAGGCGTACTTTTCACCAACCGCGAAGGTCTTAAAACCCCATTAGTGCGAATCGGAACCGAAGTAATCGCCATACCTTTTTGTCCAGCTTGAATAATTGTCTCCAGAGTATAAGTATATTGATTAAACACATTTAACTGCATTGCTGCCTCTCTGCTAAATGCTCTAAACCCGCTTGGAGCATCAGGAATATCCGTCTTACTAGCGAGACGAACCACCCAACTACCTACTTTTTGCAGCAGTTTTTTAGTAGGAGAAAAATGTTCAATTTCAAGAATAGGTCGAGCACCTACCACTATTTCTGCTTGACCTAATAAAATTGGCTCAATTAATAAAGGAATATCATCAGCACAATATTGATTATCAGCATCAGTATTAACAATAATATCAGCTCCCGCCTTTAAACAAGCATCCAAGCCCGCCATAAATGCTTTAGCTAAACCTTGATTACTTGAAAAACGAACAATACGATCTACACCATACTCCTTTGCAACTTCAACAGTTCTATCTTGGCTACCGTCATCAATAACCAACCATTCAATAATATCAATACCAGGCAGATGGCGAGGTAAGGCCGCAAGTGTAACACCGAGACTACCTTCCTCGTTATAACAAGGAATTTGGATAATTAGCTTCTTCATCGTCACAGAGAGTACAAAATTAAGAAAATTAGCAAAAATTTGAGATTGCAGTTTACCATTGCTGTTATCATATACTCCTATCTGCACATTTTGAACCAGCGAAACGCAAATTACACATCTCAATCGTTAGCGAGGTCAATATCAATGCCTGTTGGAATGGAAGATCAGGGTCGCAAATTTATCACGACAGAGCCGCTAGACAAGAGCACAGAAGCGGGAGAACAAATAGTTTGGGATGCAGTCCGCAGTGCCTTTGCCGATCGCACCTGCATTGGTTATTCGCGCTATCCTCTTTTCTCAAAGTTTGGAGAAATTCGCAAAGAACCTGACATTTTGATTGTCGATCGCGAATTAAGTTTAGTAATTATTGAGGTCAAATCTGTTAAGATTGACCAAATTGTTGCCGTTAACGGTCAAGAATGGGAATTTCAAAACTTCTCTACCGCCGAAACTAACCCCTATCAACAAGCTGAAAATCAACTTTATGCCTTGTTGGGATATTGCGACAGAGAACCCGCTATTCGCCGGAAAGTCGGCGCTAGGGCTATAATAGCACTACCTCTAATTACAGAGGCAGAATGGCAACAAAAAGAATTCGATAAGCTGCCCAATTGTCCGCCGATTATCTTCAAAGATCACTTAGGTAAACTTGCCTTAAGTGAGCGAATTAAAAGAGCGCCTGTAGTGGTGGAAGGTGAGGAAATTGAGGACGAACAATGGGAATTATTGTTATCAGTCATCAGCGGCGGCCCTATTTTGAGAAAAGCGCCACGCCTTCTTCAATCTACTAACAGTAAAACTCGCTCTAGTGTGATTGCCACTTTACAGGAAAGGCTCTACGAATTAGATTTCCAGCAAGAACACATCGGTAAAGAAATCCCTCCTGGTTTTCAGCGAATGCGGGGCATTGCCGGGTCAGGAAAAACTGTGTTATTGTGTCAAAAAGCGGCTCATATTCACTTAAAACATCCTGACTGGGATATTGCCTTAGTATTTTTCACTCGCACTCTTTACGATTTGATGATTGGGTTAGTAGATAGGTGGCTGCGCCGCTTTACAAATGGTGACGTTCAATACGATCCCAAAAACAACAAAAAACTGCGGATTCTTCACGCTTGGGGTGGGAAAAATCAACCGGGACTTTATAGTACAATTTGCGAGTTCAACGGTGTGCGATCGAGGACGGCTGGAGAAACACCGGAAAGACAGCCTAATCGGGGATTGGCTGAACTTTGTAAACGCCTATCGGAAGAAATCAAAATTGAGCCAATTTTTGATGCAATTTTGATCGATGAAGGTCAAGATTTAGTCTCGGACGACGATCTAAAATTTCAGGATAAACAGGCAATTTACTGGTTAGCTTATCAAGCTTTAAAACCCGCAGATCCAGAAAACTTAGAGCAGCGGCGCTTAATTTGGGCTTACGATGAAGCTCAAAGTCTTGATAACTTAAAAGTGCCGACTACTAAAGAATTGTTTGGCGAAAATTTAAGCAATTTGTTAAGTAAAGGGACGCAATATAGCGGCGGCATCAAAAAATCCGAAGTCATGCGCCGTTGTTATCGCACTCCTGGTACAATTCTGACAGCAGCACACGCGATTGGGATGGGGTTGTTGCGGCCAGAGGGAATGTTAACAGGAATTACTCGCGCTGATGATTGGAAAGCTATCGGTTATGAAGTGACGGGTAAGTTTATTGCTGGTCAAAAAATCACTCTACATCGACCACCTCAAAATTCACCCAATCCAGTTGAGCAATTGTGGGGAAAACCTGTATTAGAGTTTGAAACTTATGGCTCTCGCCAGGAAGAAATGATGGCTTTAGCTGATAAAATTACTCACAATATTGTCCATGACGATCTCAAGCCTAGTAGGGATATTTTAGTGATAATATTGGGTTCTCTTTCTGAGGCGATAGAATTAGAAAGTCAGGTAGCTAGTTTCTTGAGCGATCAAGGGATTGATATCTATATTCCTACTGCTTTAGGGTTGAATGAATTAAACCCTAAATGGCCGAGTCACAACCCCGATTTATTCTGGATGAATGACGGAGTAACCGTGTCTCGCGTTACTCGCGCTAAGGGAAATGAAGCGGATATGGTCTATGTAATTGGCTTTGATAATATTGCCAGAAATGAGGCCGATGTGAGTCTTCGTAATCAGTTATTTGTGGCTTTAACGAGGGCGCGGGGATGGGCTCATTTGAGTGGGGTGGGTGATTATCCAATGTATGAGGAAATGCGGCGGGTGATTGAGAGTAAAGATACTTTTACTTTTACTTATAAGCGGCCGCTGAAGCGAGATATCGGGGAGGCGGAAGAAAGCTAGGGGCTAGGGGCTAGGGGCTAGGGGCTAGGGAAAGAAGGGAAGAAGGGATAGAGAATCGTTTCATGAATTCAGAACGTCCTAAACGACGAAAGCGGTTGCTATATTAGCCCACATTTTTAACATAAGAACCCTGGTTTTCTCAACAACCAGGGTTATGTTTTATGCGTAAAAGCTTATCGCAGAAATACGAGACGATCGCCTAACTCTTTAGTACCCGCTAAAGCTTCTTGTCTTGCCCATTTATCGGCGGCAATAATATCATCTAAAGATGGATTTGCACAGTTATCAGCTTGATGCTTTTCGCACGTCCGTTCAATTAATCTCGGAATATCCAAAAATTCAATTTTTTCATCTAAAAACAACGCAACTGCCTCCTCATTAGCTGCATTCAACACCGCCGGCATCGAACCACCAGCACGTCCAGCAGTATATGCTAACTGCATACAAGGATACTTTTGATGGTCAGGTTCTCGGAAGGTTAAATCTCCAGATTTTACTAAATTCAGCGGTTCCCAATCTGTATAAATTCGCTCTGGCCAAGATAAGGCATAAAGTAGAGGTAAACGCATATCTGGCCACCCCAATTGTGCTAAAACAGAGGTATCTTGCAGCTCAATTAGTGAGTGAATGATGCTCTGAGGATGGATGACAATATCAATGCCATCATAATCCATACCAAACAGGTAGTGAGCCTCGATTACTTCTAACCCTTTATTCATCAAGGTAGCAGAATCAACCGTGATTTTCCGCCCCATTGACCAATTCGGATGTTTCAAAGCATCGGCAACTTTTACTTCTGATAATTTCTCAACTGGCCAATCTCGAAATGCACCGCCAGAAGCCGTGAGAATAATCCGCCGCAAACCGCCTTTAGGCACGCCTTGGAGACATTGAAAAATGGCAGAATGTTCTGAATCAGCAGGTAATAATTTCACTCCATGTTTGGCGATTAAGGGGTTGACAACGGGGCCGCCAGCAATTAAAGTTTCTTTATTAGCAAGAGCAATGTCTTTACCGGCTTCAATAGCCGCAATTGTAGGCAACAAACCGGCACAGCCGACAATGCCAGTAACGACAGCTTGGGCATCGCCATATTTGGCAACTTCTACGATGCCAGTCTCGCCAGCAAGTAAAATGGGTTGTGGAGCTAAGTCTGCGATCGCCTCTTTCAATTCTGGCAACTTATCCACATCAGAGATGGCGACAATTTCCGGCCGAAACTGCCTAATTTGCTTCGCCAGCAGCGTCACATTTCGCCCAGCAGCCAAACCCACAATCCGAAATTGATCGGGGTACTGTGCCACAATATCTAACGTCTGAGTGCCAATGGAGCCGGTAGAGCCGAGAAGGGTAATCGCTTTCACAATTTTTTAATGATTGGTGGGCCATACCAATATTACGATCGCAGGGAGTTAAATTAGCACTCGCCGACTCTTGCCTAGTTGCACGTTCGAGTGAATGATATGTTGAGTGGTCAGCTAGTGCAAGCCTTCATGCAAAACCCCCCTGAAAATCTTGGAACCTCAAGCGAGGACAGCAGCAGCAAGTCAGAGAAAATAGAGGTAAGTCATCTCATCCCTCCGCCGACTGCGGTTTGGGCGATCGCATCCTCTGTGCTAATTTTCTTTTTGTGTAGTAGCTTGCGGCACGCCTTATTTCAATCAACAGGCTTTGATTTAGGAATTTACGACCAAGTTGTTTACTTAATTAGCCAAGGTTTCCCCCCCATTTCCTCATTTTTGGGGTTTCATCATCTTGGTAATCATGCAGCTTGGGCTATCTATCCTCTAGCTTTATTGTACAAGATTTATCCCACAGTTTACTGGTTATTTTTAGTACAAGCAATTGCCTTAACTTTAGGCATTTTTCCAATTTGGATTTTATCGCGTTTAGCGGGTTTAAAGGAAAACCAAGCTATGGCAATGGCAGTAGCCTATCTCCTTTATCCAGTAATTTTTAATACAAATTTATTTGATTTTCACCCCGAAGTAATGGCTTTACCCGCTATTTTGGGCGCAATTTTAGCCGCAAAACTCAATAAGCCGCTGTGGTTTTGTGCAGCCATTCTCTGGGTTTTGGGTGGCAAAGCTGTCTTGTCCTTAACTGTAATAGCAATGGGTTTTTGGCTACTGCTATTTGAGAAACGCCGTTTGTGTGGCGGTATTGCCCTGATTCTCGGTGTAGCGTGGTTTTTGATTGCCACTCAGAAGCTGATTCCCTACTTTAGTGGCAGCGAAGCGGCGGGAGTTTGGCGCTATACTTATTTAGGTAACTCAGTTAGAGAAATTGTACTCAATTTGTTCCTGAAACCACAATTAATTTTAGGTAAAATCTTTTCCTTTGATACAATTAAATATCTGTTCTTCCTAATTTTACCCCTGATTTGGTTACTCTTTCCCTTTACTGGTAAAAAGTTAGGCTGGAGATATCTAACACCCTTAGTTTGTGCCGTGCCGACGCTAGCCGTAAATATTCTATCAGATGTGCCATTTCAGCGTAGCATGGCTTATCATTATTCCTTACCTGTAATTCCTTTTTTATTATTAGCAGCCATTGCCAAGGAAGAACTAAGCCGTAAAAATTTACCAACAGATTTAACCGATAGTTTATTAGTGGGTAGTGAAGATGATTTAACAGCAAAATCAGCAAAACAAAAGAAAAAATTAGAAATAAATATCCTTAATTTCCTAATTCCTATCCCTCAGTTAGAATTTCCCAAAACGATCGTTATTTGGTCATTACTAATTTTCCTAATTATCGGCGAATCTAAGGATTTCTTGCTATATCTAACAAGGATTGATACTTGGCAAGCTTCCCAAGAAGCAGTCGCCCAAGTGCAACCCCAAGGTAGCGTATTAACTGATAATAGACTCGCCCCTCATTTCACCCATCGCCCAGTAGTAAAATTGTTATCGCAAATTTCACCAAATGCAGATTTAGCTGAATTTAAGTACGTAGTCTTAAATTTGCGCCATCCTTGGCCAGATACTAAAGATATTGGTGCTAGTGTAGCAGATAAACTTAAAAATTCTCCTAATTTTAAGTTAATCTATCAGCAAGATGATGTTTTTGTATTCACAAAAAATTAGTTACGAGAATTTTATTACTCTGGAAATTATTAGAAAAATGCTGATTTTTAAACATATTAAATCCTTGCCTCTAGTTTGGATAATTACTATAACTGCAATCATTTTTATGATTTGTAGCAGTGTACGTCATGCCCTATTTCAATCAACAGCTTTTGAAATGGGAATTTATGACCAAGTTGCTTATCTCATTAGCCAGGGAGAAACACCATTTTCCTCATTTCTAGGCATTCATCATCTGGGAAATCATGCAGCTTTAGCAATGTATCCATTGGGTTTACTTTACAAAATCTACCCGTCAGTTTACTGGTTATTATTAGTACAAGCAGTATCTTTAGCATTAGGGGCGTGGCCTACTTGGAGTTTAGCACGTCAAGCTGGATTAAATGAATCTAAAGCTTTAGCTATGGCGGCCATGTATTTATTTTATCCAGTAGTTTTTAATATTAACTTGTTTGATTTTCATCCCGAAGTAATGGCAATTCCCGCCCTTTTAGGCGCAATTTTAGCAGCTAAGTTAGATAAAACCTTATGGTTTATTCTGGCAATTATTTGGGTTTTAGCCTGTAAAGATGCCTTATCTCTAACCGTAGCTGCAATGGGAATTTGGCTGTTTTTCTTTGAAAAGAAGCGGTTATGCGGTGCAATTGCACTTGGTTTAGGTGTAGGTTGGTTTATAATTGTCACTCAAGGAATCATCCCACATTTTAAAGGTGGAAAAGGGCCCGGAGGAGTTGGACGCTATAGCTATTTAGGAAACTCAGTTTTTGAAATTGCTGTAAATGTTATACTCAAACCTGGACTGGTCTTAGGTAGAATTTTTTCATGGGATACTTTGCAATATCTTGGTTTGTTATTATTACCAGTAATTTTATGGCTTTCTCCCCGTCAGTTCGCGCCTTTAATAAGTGCTTTACCAGTATTAATCAAGAATATTTTATCTGATATTGATGCTCAACGGGATTTAATTCATCAATATTCTCTCCCCTTGTTACCCTTTCTCTTAGTCGCTGTAATTGCGACATTGGCAGCAAGGGAGAAAACGGGAGGAAAAATACAATTACCAATTACCAATTACCAATTACCAATTACAGATTACCAATTACCTAAAATAATAATTATTTGGTCATTAGTAAGTTTTTTAGCACTAGCTAAGTATGGTTATTTCTGGACAATTTATCTAGATTCTCTCGATACATGGCAAGCAACACGAAATGCAATCGCCCTTGTTCAAACGAAGGGTAGCGTCTTAACTACTGCTTATATTGCTCCTCATTTATCCCATCGCCCAATTATCAAATTAACCAATGCTTCTGTACCCCCTAATAATTTAACTGACTTTGATTATGTGCTTTTAAATCTCCGCCATCCAGGGTGGAATAGTAATAAAGACTTTGCGACTAACTTAGTCAGTCAACTTAAAAATAATCCTCAGTTTCAACTCAATTATCAACAGAATGACGTTTATTTATTCAATCAAAAAAACTAACGCTTAAGTAGCTGGATAGAAATAAACAATGTCATTGCGAGTTGCGAGCGCAGCGAAGCAAACAGAAGCAATCTCAAGGCATTGAGATTGCTTCGATTTACTTAAGTAAATCCACCTAATTAAACATAAGATAAGGATGGCTAAAAAGCTGACTGTATAAACATTCTTCCTTCTCTCCTAGATAACTAAATTTTTCTTCCTTCTTCCTTCTACTTATCCTGTAATTTTCTTACCTCTTTATGCACGCTCATCCCAATTTCTAGCGCCTCATTCAGCAACCGTCCATATTCACTCGCTTGGTTATTGACATCAAAAGCCATTAAAGCAGTTAGATTATTTTCAATATTAACAAATAACTCATAGCGGCGACCAATAAACTCTTGATTTTCTCTGAGTATTCTTTCTGTTCTCAAAGCACAAATCAAACTATCCCTAGTGACATTTAAGGCTTTAATTGCATCGTCTCTGTTAATCAAATTTAGGGGCAAATTACCCACAGCAGTTAACTTATCAATAATATCTACAGCCTTAATCACCTCATTATATTTCTCTACTTCATCCACCAAATTCGCCAAAGCTCCTAGAGGTTTTGCTTTCAACCACATATAAATATTCCAGCCGCAACTCAAGAGAGTAGATAGGACTAAAGTCAATTGTAAAAACTGAAAAAATGCCTGAGTATCTGGTACAGAAGTAGTATTTTTAGCGATTAACAAAGTAATGGGAACTGAAAAAATTAAGGTTAAGCCAAATATCAAAACTTCATTAAAAATAAAAGAGGCAAGTTGTTGACGATCCCGCCTTTTCTTGCCGATCAAACTCTCACGCAGCACAGAAATTCGGTATAAATTACCCATGACAACATCACTCAGAGTTACACCGCTTAACTCTTCTACTTCTTTCTCGGTAATTCTTAACTCCTCCAAATCTGGCTGCATAAGAGTTTCCAATTTCCTAATTAAAAGTTTAGCGATAACCAAGAATTTCAGATATTGCTTGCACGATATTCAGATAAAAGTTGCTGTCTCGGCCGCGAAATAACTCGAAAGGTGCTCCCGGTGCTCCAAAAAAAGGTCTCAGCGTCCAGGCTAATTGACAGCCGACAAAGGCATAAAGTATTAGCCAGAATTTCAAAATCTTGTCGCGAATTTCCTTGCCTTCGGGGTCTTCCTTAGAAAGCAACTGCATACCTTGATATAAAAAATTAACAGCGAGAAAGCCTGTGAGTGAGAAAATCGCAACATTTAACAGTTTAAAAAACTGGTAATCGTAGGTGCTAATTAGAAAAAATAACGATATTGGTGCAAATCCTAAGAGTAAAACTCCAATCAAGGCTACTGCTGTCATTAGCAATGCTAAATATTGCTCAAAGGAGCGCTTGGAACCAAACATTACATTGAAAAAATATAATGTGGGAAAACAGATGATAACTGTGATTATATAAAGAGCTGGCAATTTGATCGCTGACATGATTGCTTGCTGCCAACTATTCGCTGCACCAATGATAGCGCCATAGACGGCGAAGAATACGCAACTGGAAATCAACAGACCTAAGATTTTAGATTGTAGTCTTACGCCTTGGCGGAGGTCTTCGAGGAATTGCTGGCGTTCCCGTAGTAAATCCATCACGATTGAAAAGTATTTCATGCTGTCTCCTTTCGAGCGCTGAGGTTGTTGTCCAATAACTTTTAATATCTTCTCAAGAGTATTACGAAATTCCTGATGTTGGGTTTAATTTCGTTGCACTCAACCTACGGCTTTCGAGCGATGAGATTGCTGTCCAATAACTTTTGAATTTTTACTTCTGACTTGTGGTATAATTATAAGTTTTCCAAAATTACTCACAAGAGAGGGGGCGATTAACGCCCCCTCCTCAAGCCGATCCCAAAGAGCGTGCTAATAGCTTCTTAGTATGCTAGACCCATACTGCGAGTTGTTTCAGCTCCCAGGTAAACCCTAATGCTCAGAAAGTCAGTAGGACAAGCAGTTTCGCACCGCTTGCAGCCAACACAGTCTTCTGTGCGAGGGGAAGAGGCAATCTGACCGGCTTTACAGCCATCCCAGGGCACCATTTCTAAAACATCAAGCGGGCAAGCGCGGACGCATTGGGTACAGCCAATGCAGGTATCGTAGATTTTGACTGCATGAGACATTGAATAAAAGCTCCAAACGAGTCATCAAAATTTGCTGTATCTGCAAGTGAACTGATTCGACGGCGAGCTTCCACCGCTCATCTTTCACAGAGAATCATGGCCTAGTTTACCGCAGTGTTTCCAAGCCAGAAGCTAAAAGGCAGCAAAACTTCACAGTTGTTAACGGTTAAGGATTAGAAACGATATTTTTTACAAAACTTTACAAAAATCAATCTTGTTTTACAATCGATATATTTGACCTAACCCCCAACCCCTTCCCTGCAAGGGAAGGGGAGTAAGATGTCGATTTACGGGCCGGAAAAAACCGCAGCTTCAATATCCTGACGGCTAAGAGAGTATTTGAAAGCTCGTTGAATATCTTGACCGTCGGCTCCAGCGTGAAGGTAGCGGACGGTGAGTTGATCGATGTCTAGGGAAAGTTCTGCTTCCCATGTTGGCCGCTGAATTCGCCAGCAGTGGAGTTCGCTACGGTCTTGTTGGCAACCCCGGTTTTTTAGCCATTGCTCTATTTCTGGCAGGGGATGATTATACAAAGGGGTA
Source organism: Kamptonema animale CS-326 (assembly GCF_028330895.1). Classification (NCBI taxonomy): domain Bacteria; kingdom Bacillati; phylum Cyanobacteriota; class Cyanophyceae; order Oscillatoriales; family Microcoleaceae; genus Kamptonema; species Kamptonema animale. Next base: position 27,273 of record NZ_JAQMUA010000406.1, read on the forward strand.
TCGGGGGAAGGAATGGTCATTGGTAGTTGATGGTTGATAGTTGGTAATTGGAAATTAGTTTTGAATGCGAATCTGCTATTAGCTATTAGCTTTTTGCAAGACACTTTCTATAAAGTTGGGGATGAATCGATCGGGAGCCATAAGCTCGTTGTAAATAGCCCTGTTTTCTAGTTTCATTTCTTGGAATTCCTTGTTGGTGATTTTTTCAAAATGTTCTACTACTAAGTCTCCTATCTTATATAAAGATTTTAGTGGGACTTTGAGCAGATGAATTTTTTCTTCAAAGGGAATTTCTACATCAGTATCTATTACTAAGGGAATGCAACCGGCATTTAAAGCCATATAAAAGCGCCCCGAATAATTGCCATTTGCCCTCACGCACAAGCAATAGTCTGATTTTTTCATGTTGTCTATGAATCTATCTTCTAGTAAAACTCTATTGATATTGGCGGGGTTGTAATAATCTTGCAGGGTATTTGTGATATCAAAATGGCTGTCTATTCGTCGATCTTCTGCCAGTAAATCCATAGCAACTTTTCTCAGTTGATGGCTCATTCCTTTTTTCAGCCTCATGTCTATTTTCTGGGCAAGGTTGCCTTGGGATAATAAAGTTTTTGATAGGGGAAAAGGCAGGCTGTTCCCTATTTTAAAAAATTTACCGACCGCTGATGTAGTTCCACAAAAACCGACAGCAGGTTTTTGAGATCGAGGTAAAATTTCTAGAGCTTCTAACTGAGTTTTAGTTTTTTGATTTGACCAGTAAGGACGCTCTGTCTCAAAAGGTTTTTTTAAGCTTTTATAAAGACCAAAGCGAAGAATGTTTGCTGTTGGTAGATCTAAGGGTGTATCTAAGTCGCAGGTTGCATCTATAATCAATGGCTTATTATAAATTTCAGCTTCTTTAACTGCATCTAAAACAGAGTCATCAAAAACACGGTTTTCTGGATTGAAAACTTTTTTAGGGTAGATGGCTAAATCGCAATCTTTTAAAGAATGTGTTTCAGTCCAATGATTTTCTGCAATCAGCTTGTCAAAGGCTGGATCTCTATTATCCGGTCTGAGAGGCCATAGTAATTCTACACGAGTATCACTAGCTGCATTGAAGGTATAAATTTTCATGAGTTGTTAAGTGGTAGTTAAGGAGGTTTTATGATAGTTAAAATCTTTAACAGAAATAAAAAATAAATTATGCTTTTTTTGAGTTTTATTGTTGATTACCTCGAATTAAGGCGATCGCGATCGCAAGGGCCAGACAACCGAGTAGGGTAAGACCAAGAATTAACAAAATGAAGATTTCTCCGGGTGAGAGGGGGCGATCGGTGGGGTCTAAATAGGCTGAGTCAGAGTTGTTGCGGGAGTCGGAGGGATGGTTTAAGTTGGCTGGGGGTTGAACTACATTTAAGGGTGAATAGCCAATTTTGCGATCGTAGGTGAGACGACGTTCAGGATTGCTGAGGGTGGCATAGGCAAGGTTTAGTTGTTGAAATTTAGGGGTGGCGATCGCTGTTGGCAAATCGGTAGTGTCGGGATGGTAGTGTTTGCTTAGTTTCCGGTAAGCTTGCCGAATTTCTATGCTTGAGGCTGAGGGGTGTAGCCCTAGTAAGCCATAATAGGTCAAGGCCAGAGGGATTTGTCCTGGCATCTTTTGATGTTGGTTTTTTGAAGTTGCCTCCTCCGCTGTCACCGAAGCCCCTTTTTTGCCTGTTTCTAAAATATTTAACTATTTTAGCCGGCTGTTGACCCCTTTAACTGCAACTTTTTTTTGATTGCTATTTTAAATGTGGAGATCGTTTTTCCACTGTCAACTTTGGACTGGGTAGGGAAATTGGGGGATAATATAGCGATAGTATTATAAATATTTAAGATTTTTGTATCAAATATTACATTAAAATTAATAAGTATAAGCCGTTTACTTTAGGCTTTACATTCTAATTTATTAAACTCAATTTTTGGGTTGAATATCAATCGCTCGCTCGTAGGCTTAGCACATCTTCAAGGCTAAGTCCAGTAATTTGGCTAATAGTTGCATCATCTAATCGTAAGAGTAATTGTCTAGCGATCGCCAGCTTTTCTTCGCGTCTCCCTTGTTCTATTCCTTGTTCTATTCCTTCTTGAGCAGCCTTAATAATAGCTCCTTGCTGATCGTAAATAAACAGTTCTCTCCGTTCCAAATCTTCCAGTTCTTCCCGACTTAGATTCACTTGATTCGCAATCTCGAAAGCTTTATGAATTTCGGGAATATTGTCCATTGTTTCTGGTACTGATGTGAGAGTTCTAGCATATTTAATAAAATAAATCCATTTATCAGTCAAGGTTTCAAGTCGATCCTGTTCCTTCGTAAACTTTGGTAATTCAATAAATACTAAATCTATGTCATTTTCGGGATACTTTAAATTGGTACTGACTTCTTTATACACAAACCTGGAAATTAAGCGTTCGCTATTGGCAAACATCTCAAAATCAGTAATTGTCAAAGCAATCACTGGCTTAAGCATTCGATAGCCTTCACCAGTTTGTAACTGGAAAGCGTAAGTCTTAGCGGCATTATACAAAACTCTCTTCCCAAAAGATTGTACATTCAATACCTGCATTTCAATAATTACTAAAGTACCATCTGTGAGTTTAGCTTTCACATCCAGATAAGTATCTTTCAAGCCTTGAACCCTGGGTGGAAGGTTTGGGTTAATAATTTCTAAATCTTCAATGATAGAATTACCTTCATAAATCAGAGCATTGAGAAAGCTAATCAGAATATCTTTGCTTTCTGAGGAACCAAAAATTTTCTTGAAGGCGTAATCCGTTTTAGGGTTGATAAAGATCATAGTAGGAATTAGGTTTTAAACTATTGGTTCTGTGGCTCAGCAACCGACTCGCCCTCACCTAAATTCAGTCAGGCTGCTGATTTTGTTTCTGGTAAGGGTTTGACATCTTCTGTTAAATGTGAATTGGCTAGCGTCAGTATGGGGATATCCGTGCTGTCTTGGCGATCGCTAATCTCTTCCTCCCTGGGAATTTGACAGGAAAGAATGCCATTAACAATGCGATCGCTAACAGGTTCTTCCCAATCTGGTAATGGCTCTATCGGCTGCGGCGGCTGGTTAACAGTTACATCTACGCCCATTTGCTGAAGATTCAAGCTATGAGTTGAGCGACGGTTGACAAGCTCTACCAGCCAAACACTCAATCCTACGGCTGCCATTAGCGGCAAAACAATCCTATAATCCCGCGTCAACTCAAACATCAGCAGAATTGAAGTCAAAGGCGCTCTAGCACTACCTGCGAGCACTGCTGCCATCCCCACCATTGCATAAGCCGGAGGCCCTGCTACGTGACCGCTCATCGCTGGTAGCATTGCCAAAAAGATCCCGTAAGCAGAGCCAAGAGAGGCTCCCAGAAACATCGCCGGGGCAAAGATCCCCCCAACTAAACCACTACCCAAACTCACAGCCGTCATTCCTAGTTTTGCCCCTAATAAAAGCAGCAATAACGGCAAGGAAAATTTGACATCTTGGAGCATGGCTTCCACAGTTTCGTAGCCAACACCCAGGATTTGTGGAAGTTGCAGAGCTACTAAGCCGACGCAGGCCCCGCCAATAATGGGGTGAATCGGTCGAGGAAGCTTTGCCAGCCAAGTAAATCCGGGAATTTTGCCCTGAAAACAGCGGTCAGCAAGTTGAATGGCTTCGGTATAGGCAAGAGAAACACAGCTAGCTAAGAGTCCCAATCCCATATACAGAGGCAATTCTAGGGGGCTGCGGACTTCGTAGACTGGAAGAGCAAAAGCTGGCTGGGCTCCTAAGCTGATTTGAGCGATGACTGCGGAAACGACGGCGGCGAGAAGAACGACGCTGACGGATGAAGTGGCGAAAGTGCTTCCCAGTACGACTTCTAGCGCAAAGAACACTCCGGCAATGGGTGCATTGAATCCCGCAGCAAGTCCAGCGGCGGCTCCAGCCCCCAATAGCAACCGCTGCCGTTCTTGAGAAAGTTGTAGGACTTGAGCTAAGAGCATTCCAAAGTTAGCACCGATTTCAACGCTGGGGGCTTCTGGGCCCAGAGATGCGCCTGTACCCAGGGAAACGGAGGCTGCTACCATCTTGGCGATCGGTTTGAGGGGAGAGAGCTCTTGCAAACCTTGGGAAGCGGCGATCAGGGAGGACATATTAGGGCCAAAATCTCGGAACCACCAGCGCATTAAGCCAATGGCGACTCCGCCAAGGATGGGGATGCAGGCTAATGCCCAAGGATTACCTCCACCTATTACCCCCATAAAGTCTTCCATCATCAAGCTATGGATCAAATGGATTAGGTAATGAAAGGTGACTACCCCTGCCCCTGTGACTCCCCCAATCAGTAAGGAGAGGATCAGCAAGAGGGTTTCTGGGCTGGGATGCAGGCGGTTGAGAAATCGGGTTAGACGTGATGCACGGGTAGTGAGTGTTGGCGGGCAAGGGGGACGCACGCCAACAGGAGGGATGGCAGTCATTGAGGGGCGCTTATTTGTGAGGAGCTTAGATAAATATTAAATTTTATTTCTACTTTTAATTTAGATTAATTTGAGCGGGATTGACAAGTCAGAAAGAAGGGGCTAGGGGCTAGGGGCTA
>NZ_JAQMUA010000407.1:0-14232 GCF_028330895.1 Kamptonema animale CS-326
CCAATTACCAATTACCTGCTCAATCTTTAGATTTAGTAATAGGTTTACCGGATCGATGTCATCGGCGGCGGCCGGATTGGGTTAAAGTTGCTGTGAATGGGCGGATTGTGCGATCGCCAGAATTAGAGCAAACCATTCTGAGTGCATTTGGGCGGACTTGTCCGCGCGATCGCTACCCCATCTGTTTTATTCACTTCCAAATTGACCCAGAGCAAATAGACTGGAATCGCCACCCCGCTAAGGCAGAAATTTATCTGCATAACATGATTTACTGGCAAGAGCAGATTGGCGTTGCGATCGCACGAGCTTTGCAGCTTAACGCTGAGATTATGCCAGAAATGCCCCTACCTGAGCGAGTTGGTAAATTACTCAAAGCCTCTGAACAAAAGAGTGGTTATAATGTCAACCGTTCTATTCAACCGCATGGTGACGGCGAACCAGCGCAAAATAGCAGCGATCTAGGACTAATGGAATTGAGAGCGATCGCTCAAGTCCACAATACCTACATTCTCGCCGAACATCCCAGCGGAATGTGGTTAGTAGAACAGCACATCGCCCACGAACGAGTTTTATACGAGCAGTTATGTTACGCTTGGCAATTAGTGTCCTTAGAACCACCAGTGATTCTTAATCAATTATCGCCAACTCAAGTCGATAATTTGCAGCGATTGGGTTTAGAAATAGAACCATTTGGCGAGCAACTATGGGCAGCACGCAGTGCTCCAGCATTGTTAGCAAAACGAGATGATTGTCAAGATGCCCTGACAGAAATTAGTAAAGTTGGAGACTTGCAAACCGCTCAAGTAGCTACTGCTTGTCGCAGTGCAATTCGCAATGGTACTGCTCTAACTCTACAAGAAATGCAGACTTTATTAGATCGGTGGAAATCTACTCGCAATCCCCGCACTTGTCCTCACGGAAGACCAATATTTTTATCTTTAGAAGAGTCAGCATTAGCCCGTTTTTTCCGTCGTAACTGGGTAATTGGCAAAAGTCACGGGATTTAGCTAGTATTGAGGAATCTAACAACTGTTAACTGGTATTTGGGGAAAAAGCCTCCCATTTTCTCTTCTTCCTTCTTCCTTCTTCCTTCTTCCCTATGATGAACGAATCGCGATCGCGAAAACTTTTTGAGCAAGAAATCAACCATCTAGACCAGCAAATTAACCTAGCAAAAGCTGCCCTTTACATAGCCCAAGAAGAAGAACAAAACATCGATCCTGATGAATACCTCAACGCCCTCGACACAATGGCCGCTGAGGTGAAAGAACGGCTGCCACGACAACTTTATCCCCTACGAATTATTCAAACCATAAACCGCTATCTCTACGAAGACTTAAAATTTAGCGGCAACACAGCCGACTACTACGATCCCCGCAATAGCTTTCTCAATCACGTCATCGACTGTCGAACAGGCATCCCGATTACATTATCTTTACTTTATTTAGAAATAGCCCAACGAATTGACTTTCCCATGATTGGAATTGGAATGCCTGGACATTTTTTAATTCGCCCCGATTTCGAGGATGTAGGTATCTATGTCGATGCCTTCAATCAAGGAGAAATATTATTTCCAGAAGACTGTAAAAATCGACTTTCTCAAATTTATGGTCAACCAGTAGAATTGCAACCCGCATTTCTAGCACCAGTTAGCCGCAGGCAAATGTTAGGGCGGATGTTGAGCAATCTTAAAGCTATTTATCTAAATCAAGGCGATCGAATTAGAGCCTTGGCTGCGATCGAGCGAATTCTACTGCTGTTTCCAGATGCAGCAGGTGAAAGGCGAGATCGGGGAATTCTCTATTATCAATTCGGTCGTTGGCAAGAATCCCGCCAAGACTTAGAAATGTATTTGACAAACATTCCCCACGCTGAGGACGCTGCGATCGTCCGCCAATTGTTGGAAAGGATGAGTCGCGATATATGACAGTTCAACAACTGGTTGAGGGGGGAATGCAGAAGGATGTTTTGTAAAGTTATATGGGGTGCAGTAGAAAAGTTCTAGAGCACTTACGCATTTCAAAGGTAGAATGATCGGGAGAGGGCGATTGTGCAAAGAGAGAAAAGCCCGTAAAATCAGGCTATCTCTGTACAACTCCCGGCGCGCCCTACTGATTTAACTTTTAGCGCCGGGTTGGTGTCAGGACTATTTTCACTCAATATCTAAGGGAGAAGCAAATGAAATTTCTGTTTGGACTAGGGTGGTTTCAGAGCGTTCGTAAACTATACCGTGTTGTAAGTAAGCGGATCTCAAAAAGTCTAGCTGTAGGAATGGCAGTTCTGTTAGCTGCAAGTGCTAGTTTGTTAGTTTTTAGCAGTAGTGCAGTTGCGATAGACGCAATTAAAGTTAAATACGGCGCGGTTGATGTATCGGTTACAATTCCTGAGCTTGTAACCTTTGCAAATACTGGTCAAGTTTCTAATCAATTGCGTTCGCTTTTTCAAATTGCCAAAGCAACCCCGAATCAAATCAGCGGTTTTCGCGAAGTTTTGAGCAAAAAAGTGGATGTTGCTCCTAATGTATTGAATGATTTGCTTAACTCATATTACGGGAAACTGGCTCTCACCGAAGTTAGCAAATATCTGACTCCAGGTAGCAATTATGCGAGAATGGTAGACGATCTGAAAGCAACAGTGAATCTAGTAATTAAGGATGGGCAAATGTCCCTTTTAGAAGTATTACAAACCTATCAGGGTACTGATGCAATTGTCATCGATGGCCAAAAAATTGTCAACCTTTATAACCAGGCTGTTGTTGAGGGACAAAAAGTGCTAACCTTCTTACGAACCAGTCCAGAGGTGCAAAAAACAATTTGCAAAACTGCCTAACCTTCAGAATAAATTGGCAAGGCTTCTAGAGCGATGATTAGCAAATAGCGTGAACTCTGAAATCTATCTAAAGACTGGTTAAAGTGGCTAAAAATACATAGCTTTTTTAACTGGTATTTAAGGGAACATTAGAGTGCATCTCCTAGATCTAAAGTAGGGAGAGATCGTTAGCTCCAAGAAACTATCTTTGACTGTGTAGAGAGGCTTAAACGAATGAACTTTCGGTTTCAACTTGGATATTTTGAGGGTGTTCGCTTGAACTCCGCTCTTTTGGCAAAGGGAGTATCAAAGTCTTTATCCCTAAGTTTGGCGTTGTTGTTGGGAACAGGTGCAGCGCTGCTGAACAGCTCAAAAGCCTTTGCTGTTGAACAGATTACTGTCAAGTACGGTGCTCTTGATATCGCTTTACCGATGAGCGATTTACAGTCCTTCGCCCAAACTGGCAAACCCTCTTCTCAGTTGCAAAGCGTTCTGAATCTTGCTAAACAAAACCCTGAATCAGTTCGCAGTATGTTAACGCGAGAAGTAAGTCTAGATTCGCAATTAGTAACGCGGCTTCTAAATACTTACTTTGGGGAAATTATGCTCAAACAGATGGCTGAAGTTGCTTATCCTCCTGTTACTCGCGCTCAAGGCAGTTTGGCGTTACGGGATGCTTTAGTGGCATCTGCTAGCGACAACAAGATATCGCTGATTGAAGTGTTGCAAAATTATACTCCTCAAGCGTTAGAAGTTGACGGTAATCAGGCTGTTGCTATCTATGAGCGAGTGATTAAAGATGCACAGGATTTGCAAGCTATCTATCAAAGTTCACCTGCTCTGCAAAATACAGCTCGGCAGGCAGCAGATACGGCTAAGCAAGTGATTTGTGAGCCGAGACAATCTGGTAGTACCAAGTAACAATCGTATCTCTATTATAGGACTTACGCAGGTCGTCCCAGAAACCGGGTTTTTGAGAGAATCTGTGGGTAACAACGAAATATTTTCGTAAAAAAACCCGGTTTCTTTGGTTGGGTGCGTAAGTCCTGAATTAGCAATTAGCAATTAACAATTAGCAATTAGCAATTAACAATTAGCCATTAGCCATTAGCCATTAGCCATTAGCCATTTTGTTCCTCTGCTACCCCTTTAAGGCGGCGTAATTGTGCTTGCATATCCCTCCGTGTCCAAGGGGCGGCAAAGCGGTTAAAGCCGAAGCGAATTAGGGGATTAGGGATCTCGAATTCAAAGCGGTTGAGCAGACGAGTAACTTCACCTTGGGGTTGACATTCCCAGCGATCGCGCCCCTGAAAAAATCCCTCAAACCCCCAAACAATTAGACCTGGTTCTCGCTCCAAAACTATACTGTCTAAAGTGGGTTGCAAAATAGGAATTTGTATGATAAAGCGACTGCGGCTTCCTACATTTGTGTCCCAATTACCTACGGGTTCGCAGCGCAGAACTGGATTTAGCCATTTGTGCATTAAAACGTTATCAGTGATACATCGCTCCACTACTGTTGCACTGGCACTAATTTCTATTGATTGCTCAAAAACTTGACGATGTGACATATAACCTGCAAGCTAGATGCTATTAGTTGCAGTTTCGCATTTTTACTGGTCAAATCTGACGTTAACCTAATAAAAATATGAATGGAACTTGGCAAGAGATTACACAGGGTACAGATATCCTCAAGCCTGTCCTATCTGGGCTGATTTTGGGACAGCAAATGCCTGTTTTACCCAATCCTTTGAGGGTACTTCCCCCGGAATTTAACCCGATTATCGATCTAGTTTTGGCGATCGGGATTTTGGTGATTGGCTACGTAATAGCGCTAATTGCAGAGTTTCTCACAAAAAAGCTGCTAGATAGCACTAACCTCGATAACCGCCTGGCTGGTTGGATTGGAGGGCAACAAGGGGGCACGGAGATGCCTCCAGTCGATAAATGGATCGCCAGTGCAGTATTCTGGCTGGTGATGATTTTTGCGTTGGTGGGCTTTTTAGATAAACTCCAGCTTACGGCGGCTTCTCAACCGCTGACTAGCTTGCTGAATCAGATTACTGTGTTTTTACCAAAGGTGTTGGGCGCTGCTGGGCTTTTGGCAGTCGCCTGGCTGCTGGCTACGATCTCGAAGCTGGTGGTGACGCGGGGGCTGCGGCTCTTTCGCTTGGATGAGCGCTTGAATCAACAGGTGGCTGGAACTCCAGCACAAAACCAGTTGTCTCTGAGCGAGACTTTGGGAAATGCTCTGTACTGGTTCATTTTTCTGCTATTTTTGCCCTCAGTATTGAGCACTCTGGAGTTGGAGGGGACGCTGCAACCAGTGCAGCGATTGCTTGACGATATTCTGTCAATTTTGCCGAATGTGTTGGCGGCGCTGTTTATTGGGGCGACTGGCTGGCTGATCGCTCAGATTGTACGCCGAATTGTAACTAATTTGTTGGCGGCGACTGGGACTGATTTGTTGGGGGCGAGAGTTGGACTGACTCAATCGGTGGGAGGACAGACGCTTTCGTGGATTGTGGGGACGATTGTTTATGTCCTGATTTTAATTCCGACTGCGATCGCAGCCTTAAATGCGCTGAGAGTTGATGCGATTTCGGCTCCTGCGGTGTCGATGTTGACTCAGATTCTGAATGCGATTCCGCAGATTTTTACGGCTGGGGTAATTTTAGCGATCGCCTATTTTATCGGTCGTTTTGTTGCCGATTTGGTGGCTAATATTCTCACGGGAATTGGCTTCAACAATATTTTCTACTGGCTAGGTTTGCAATCGCGGCCTAATTTGACAGTCACACCGCCAACTGTGACCCCCTTAGATCCATACGCAACAGTAATCCAGCCGGAACTTCCGACGGCGATACCTTCGCGCACGCCTTCAGAAATTGCTGGTATTGTGGCGCTGGTGGGGATTATGCTGTTTGCGACGGTGACGGCTACGGATGTCCTCAACCTGGATGCTCTGACTTCGATTGTCAATCAGATTATCGTCATTTCTGGCAGAGTGTTGATTGGGCTTGTAGTGTTTGCGATCGGTTTGTATTTGGCTAATTTGGCTTACAACTTGATTGCTAGTTCTGGCACTCGCCAAGCTCGACTTTTAGCTCAAACTGCTCGGATCAGCATTATTGCGCTGGTTTCAGCGATGGCGCTGCAACAGATGGGAATTGCTAGCAATATTGTGAATTTGGCTTTTGGGCTGTTGTTGGGTGCGATCGCAGTGGCGATCGCTCTGGCTTTTGGTTTAGGGAGCCGCGATATTGCTGCCGAACAGGTTCGGGAATGGCTAGCGGAGTTTAAAGAACAGAAACCGCCGCGATCGTAGTTAAAAATAATGGCGCTTGTTGTTGACAAGCGCCATTATTTATGTATGGGGAGAAAAGCGCGATCGACACTCTATTTACTAATTGCAGCCACAGAAAAATTGAGAGAAAATGCTTTTACATTTTCATCCTTGGAATTAGGAGAATAAAATTGCTTTATTTTATCAAAACTCAGTCCTCCTCCGCCCGTAAACTGAGTTGAATAACCTCCTTCAAGTTCGTTCATATATGCTAAGGCCGCTGCAAAGCCTCTTGAATCTTTCTCTTCGTCAATCTGAATTGATAAAATTTCCTTTGAATTTCCCTCATAAATTAGGTTGATCGCCCCTTCTCGCTTCCACTCACACATATTTATTTTATCCACATCTATTTCGATGGTATTTTCACCATTTTTGACAGGGATATAGTCTGAGTAAAGTAAGGGAGGTTCAGAAACTGTTGTCAATTCTCCCCATTCACCTCTAAGGTAGTATTTGCCATCATCACTAAAAAATTCATCAATGTTGCCATAATCAACGCTACCATCTGGATCGGGAATAGGATTTATGTTTTGTAGTACCAGATTATAAGTGTGAGGATGTGCAAATTTTATCGTCATCCGCCGATAACAATACTGTTCCCCTGCTAATGGTTGAGCGTAGAGAAAGTGATTTTCAGTGAGGACAGCTTCTATACGGATTTCTACAGATGTACTAGCATGGATATCTAAGACATAACTATCCTCTAGATAAACATTTTCAAACCCCTTAAACTCCCAGTAATTTAGGTGTTGCATAATTACCAGATGTATTTCTGTCTAACTACTAATTAACATTCTCCCCAGAACTTGGCAAATTAATAATTTTCGCCGGCACTCCCACCGCCGTCGCTCCTGCCGGCACATCGCAAATAACTACAGCATTAGCCCCAATTTTAGCATGATCGCCAATAGTCACAGCCCGAATAATTTTCGCTCCCGCACCGATATCAACATGGCCGCCAATTTTCACCCCTTCCACAATTGTTACCTGTTGTAAAATCAAGCAATTTGGGCCGATAAACGCCCCTGGATGAATCACGATCCCGTTGGGATGAAGGATAATTAACCCCCCTCCTAACTGGCAGTTTAAAGGAATATCCGCTCCAGTGACAACACTCCAAAATCTGTGTAAAAGCACATTCCAACGAGATAAAAAACCTCCAATAATTCCACCATAAACCTGCCACTTTTGATAATTACGGATAGATTTGAGTAATTGACGATTAGGTTGCCACCAACGCTCGCATTTTTCACGGCTCCAATCTGGTTCTGTAGCAGAAATAGTCTGAATATTAACTGATTCAACCATTGTTAATTGTTGATTGTTAGTTGTTAGTTGTTAGTTGTTAATTGTTAGTTGTTGGTTGTTAGTTGTTAATTATTGGTTTTTAGTTGTTAGTTGTTAGTTGGTTGGTTGTCATTGCGAACGCAGTGAAGCAATCCCAAAACTTTGCCACAAAGTTACAATTCATAAGTTCTGCCTTTAGTAACCTCAAAGTGAGTTCAACCTATTGCGATTGCTTCGGGCTTGCTTCGTACCCTCAGATTGCTTCGCGGAGCTCGCAACTGCGCTTCGCTACGCTCGCAATGACCACCAACAACTAACAACTAACTACTAACTACTAACATTTGTGATAACTCTTCAGCAAGACGAACAGGTAAGGGAATCTTCAACTCTTCCAGCATACTTTTAATTCGCCACCGCCAATCATGGCGAGTCAAATTCTCGATATAATTTCGTTTGTGGATAGAATGAAGGCGCGGCTCATCCTGTAAAAGCTCTTCAATCAATTTTACACTCGCTTCCGGGTCATCTGGCAACTCAATAGTTGCATCTTCCCAGTTTAACAACTGTTCAGCAGCAGGAGTAATCGGTCTTTTCCCAATAATTGCACAGCCAGCCGCGCCACCTTCAAACCACCTCAGAGTCACAAAAGAATGAGGAAACTCTCGCATACCTGGATACAGGGTATCAAACGCCAAACATAATTTAGTTCTTCTCAAAATCTTAAATAATAACATCCTATCTTCCCGATCTCTACGCTCTTCATAGGGCATTTTGGGATAATTTTCTCCAGCTCTAGGTGTAGAACGGTAATAGATTCTACCCGAACCAGGCTGATTAAATTTATTATTAAAAGCAGTATGATATTGTTTGGGAATTCTGCCATAACTAATCAAATCAATCGGGCGGTTAACGCCGCCGGAAGAGCCATGAGTCAGAGCATCGACTCCAAAAGGTAAAGAAGATACGGGAATCGCGAAAGATTGTTTCAACCCCTCTATTAATTCCGGCATTGGTACAAATAAACGATCTAATTGACTTGTGTATTTTGGGTAAATATGAAAGCCCCAAGCATCGAAGATATAGGCAGCAACTACATCAAACTTATCTCTCCAATTAGAGATACTTGAGAGGGTAGCTAAATTAGCTCCGCACAAAGCAATTATTAGTAAAACATTAGGCTTCTTTATAGATTCGAGGGCTTCATCTGTTAGCTTGTAGGAACCTGTGGTGCGGCGCACAACTTTATTAAGAAAATTAGATGCAATTTTCGGCTGTTGGTTTGCCCATTGTGCCCCCTGACTTTGAGTAGGAATTAGTAATTTTGCTCCGCAAGTTTTCACTAATATGTCTTCTAATTCAAATAGTGGATCGTAACTGACACTGGAATATAAAGCACGGTCTGAAAGGAGATAAATATTCATAAGTATGTTAATTAATTTGACTTTCAGAATTGGTAGAGTTGATAATTTTAGCAGGGATACCAACGGCTGTTTTTCCAGAGGGAATATCTGATAAAACTACAGCGTTAGCGCCAATATTGACATCATCGCCTAAAGTGACATCACCGAGAATTTTTGCACCCGCACCGATATTAACACGAGCGCCTAATTTAGGCGCATCTAAAGGACGATCTAAATAACGATTTCCCAGAGTTACGCCTTGGCGAATAACGCATTCATCACCAATGGAACAGTAACCATGAATCACAATAGCACCTTGATGTTCTACAACTACGCGGCGGCCGAGTTTAACAGTATAGGGTAAATCAATACCGTAAGTATTGCGAATTTTGCGGTACATTGCTCGGTAAAGAATGCTCAAAGGAGCGCGGAGTAATTTGGGTTCAATACTCATTCTCCACACGCCGAAACGTTGAACTGCTACGGCTCGAAATCCTGGCTTAGTCCAATCGCAACCGTGAGCGATCCAGTCTTCTTTAATCTGTTCCCAAAGTCCCAAACTTGGGCTTTCTAGCTCGTTCACAGTTGAGCTTAATTCCGGTTGCATTACCATAATTTTAATCTGTTCCTTTGAAGAATACGCTACCTTGCACGAAATCGCCTAGTAATTGCGGCGGATCTGTATTTGGTTTGCGCTGAATTAGGCGGCGTAATTGAAATACGAGAAAGCCAGAAAACCATGAAATATCAGCGATCGCAGCGTATAGCCAACCGTAATTTTTGACAAAGTACCGTCGCCGAGAATCAAACCAATATTGAGGCCGACGCTTAGGAATAATTTTAGTATCTGTAACGCCTGAACTTTGCCCTACTAGGTGTACAACTCGACTTTCTGGTACATACCAGCAACTCCAACCAGACCTTTTAGCTTGTAGGCAAAAATCCATTTCTTCATAATACATGAAATAGCCTTCATCCAGCAATCCAATGGTTTCAAATACTTCGCGGCGGACGATCATGCTTGCCCCAGCAACCCAATCAGTTTGACAGGTTTCTTGGGAGACGGGAGGGGACGCGCACCAAGAAGCTAATAATTTTGAAACCACACCTAAACGCAAACCATAATCAATTTCACTAGCAATAGTATGAAACCGAAAAGCTGACTTTTGTGGTGTACCGTCTGGGTCTTCTAAACGACTGCCAGCAATGCCAACTTCGGGGTGAGATTCCATGAAATCAAGGAGAAAATTTAAGGCCCCTGGGCGCACAATTGTATCGGGGTTTAGGAGTAGAAAATAGGGAGGAGGATCGGAGGAATGCAGGGCCGGATGAATCAGGGCATTATTGCCGAAAGCGTAGCCACCATTTCGTTCTAGGGGTACAAAAGATGCCCATTCACTCCAACCTTGAGTTTCAATTGCCTGGGCAATTATTTCTGCGGAACCATCGCCGGAGTTATTGTCACCAATTACTACATGAGTTTGAGGTAAAACAGAAATTTCGTCAACTAGCGAGTACAAGCAGTCGATTGTTAAGGTAGGCGTTCGGTAGTTAAGAATAACAACTAGCAATTTAGTTGATTTTTCCGAAATATTTTGATTGAGCATGGATCGATATTTAGAGATTATTGAGCGCTATTTTACTAGCCGCCACAGAGTGGGATTGTAAGCATTTCTGATCGAGTAACCTGTATCTACAGGCTGTAAACTATACTTTTTATCTAATTCGTCGCGTAGAGTTTGGGAAGAGTCGTAAATAAACACATCATTGAAACCATCGGCAATTTGAGGAATTTGGGGTTCAGCTACTAATTGAAACCGTACTTTTGGTTCTAGGTAGTGACTAAGAGCCAAGGTTTTGACAAAATAAGCGTCGCTAACTACAAGAGGTGCCTTAGCTTGGTTGATGACTTGAGCTAAATGATAATTAACATTACCTTCTGCTTTGCTCCACCAAAGTTCGGATTGGGAAAATACAGCACAAGAAAATATACCAATTGATATTAGCATAATCAAAGCAAACTGCCATATTTTTTGCAATTGGGGTGTGACTGAATCACTAAGTTTATGAGCGAAGAGGTAAGCAACTCCTAGCTGCATGGCTAAGTAAGATGGAAGTAGATATCGGGCTATAGTTGACTGAGCTCCTCCGAGAATTAAATCTGGTACGATCAGAGCTACCGCTGGTACTGCAATGGAAATAAAGATGAACAACCAAACTTGTTTGGGGCTGTGGCGGTATAAGAAATACATTGAATAGCAGACCAGGATAAAAATAATTAATACAGCGGCGGTGTAGGGAATAAAGTATATTGATGGGCTATCCTCGTTGAGGCTAAAGTCAGCAAAAAATAAACTAATGCCGCGAATCCAACTTTTAATTAAAGTAAAAATAGAGGTTGAAGTTGTTCCCCATCTCCCCTCGTTAGTTTTTTGAACATTAATCAGAGCGAAGATAATCCAAGGGATAAAAGCTAGAACTCCTACTAGGGAAGCAATTATGTAGTGAATTAAGATTTTACTTAAACGAAATCCTTCTATTGCTAATATATAAATCCCGTGAGCAATGATAACTAAGGCAGAGAATAGAAATGAGTAGATGCCAAAAATTATGGTGGCTGCATAAAGTACCCAACTATTAATATTTTGCAGGCGGATCGCTCGCAGTAGGGTAATATTAGAAAGTAAGATGGCTATTGTCCATAAACTGTAAGGTCGCGCTTCTTGAGCGTACACTAAATGAAATGGGGAGACGGCTAAAAGCGCGATCGCAATCCATCCTGTCAAAGGCGATTTGAATAGTTCAATACACAGCCAATAAATGCAGGGGAAAGCTAGCAGGCTAGCGACGGCTGAGAAACTCCGAGTCGCCGCGACGGAATTGCCAAATAGCTGCACCCAAAACCTGGTAAATACAAAATATAAAGGTGTAAGCTGAGGTTCTTTTACCGCTAGTCCTTTCATGGTGTCTGTGGCGGTTTTTTCGGGGCTAGGATACTGATATTTATGGAAGGTTTGAATATCTATTACGCGGCCGTCTAAAATTTGCTCGGTTACTTGGTTATCGCTATAGCCAGAAATTTGTAGAGATGTAGAAGTTTCATCAAACCAGTAGGCTTTACTGTCGAGATTGGCAAATCTAAAAAATATCCCCAAAATTAAGATGGTGATGAGGATAAATCTCAGCCAAGTTGGAGGTAGCCACTCACTGGGAGTTAACTTTCTTTCCATTATGGGTATTTGTTAAGGTAGAGCTGCACTCTGAACTAAAAAGGGCAATTCGGCAATTAGGATTGAATTATCGCACGTTTTTGTAAAAATTGCTAGCGATTTTACTAAGTTTTATTAAAAGTTTATAGGAAAAGAATTGCTGCGATCGCTTTAGCTGGGGTTATAGATGTGTGAAAGTCTGTTGGTTGTTGGTTGTTGGTTGTTGCTTGTTAGTTGTTAGTTGTTAGTTGTTGGTTGTTGGTTGTTGGTTGTTAGCGATCGATAAAGCTAAACTGTTAAATATTGAAACTGTATTAAGCTATTTAAAAGCTGAACAGCTTAGCGAAGAACCATTAACTGTTATAGGAATTAATATTAGAGACAATTACTATTATCGGTAAGTTCCTATTATGGAAAATTACTATTATGGGGAAGTTCCTGTCATTGCGAGCAAAGCGAAGCAATCCCAAAGGCTTAGATTGCTTCGCTTCGCTCGCAATGACATCATTAATTCTAACAACAATATCATTAATCCTTGCAAGGGCATGATTATGCTTGCCCTCACATAATTAAGTTTAATCAATTCTACCTAGTTAAAATTAACAACTAACAACTAACAACTAACAATTACAGCCGATATTGTCGCCAGAGTAAACTCGCGGCTCGATGCAGTAGGGAATGCCGATAAACTAAGCCATTCATATCATCACAATAGCCGCCACCGATCGCGCAAGCAACTGGGTATCTACCAGCCAAACAAGTAGATAAAACCTGCATATCTCGCCTAAATAAACCAGTATCAGTTAATGCTAACTTCCCCAGTTTATCGCCCTTGTGCGGATCGACACCAGCATCGTACAAAACTAGATCGGGATTGACAGCTGACAGCAAATCTGGTAAATATTTAGCTAAGGTCTGAAGATATTCGTCATCTTCCATGCCTACAGGTAAAGATACATCTAAATTGCTTTGTTGTTTAGTTCCCGGAAAGTTGACTTCGCAGTGCATTGAAAAAGTAAATACGCTCGAATCATCTTGGAAGATCACAGCAGTTCCGTCTCCCTGATGCACGTCTAAATCGACAATTAATACTTTCTGTACTAAACCCATTTTTTGCAGAACACGAGATGCGATCGCTAAATCATTAAAGATACAAAAACCAGAGCCATAACTAGGAAAAGCATGGTGAGTTCCTCCAGCAGTATTGCAGGCTATACCGTGAGAAATCGCTAATTGAGCTGTGAGAATAGTACCCCCTACAGCGATGCAAGTACGGTTTGCCAAAGCGGGACTCCAAGGTAAACCGATTCGCCGTTGTGCTTTAGCGTCCAATGTTCCATTATAATAAGCTTGAACATAATCAGGCTCGTGGACTAACTCAATCCACTCTCGCTTTGGGAGTGTTGGTAAGTGAAACTGCGATCGCACAGCTACTCCATCGGCCAACAGCATCTCGGAAAGCAACTGAAACTTTGCCATCGGGAAGCGGTGTCCCGGCGGTAGTGGGGCAACGTAATCATTGTGATAAACAATGGGTAATTCCATGTAAAATATTTTAGAGGCATTCACTTCTAATCTTCAAGCTCAAAGCTAAAATCTAAAATCTGACATCATTTAAAATGTATGGAACTTTTAACAGTCTGGCAGCACGGCAGTCATAATCCAGAAAATACTAATAACTTAGATATTATTCGCCACTGGTGGGCAAATCTCAATGGTAAAGAAGTTAACTGGGTGGAACGGCTAATTCCTCAAATCGGGGGGATGAGTGAAGTTAACTGGCAATCTCAAAGATTCGATCAAATATTTGTGATTGTGAATCCAGAAATTCGGGGCGGCGATACGCTCTATTGGTATAAACCAGATTCTCCTTTAGAACACAGCCAGATAGCTCAAAAACTTGAATTAGATAATCTCAAACAGCATTTATACATTTATCCTCAGTCTGAGTCGGAACTGGCGATTCGCGTAGAACTCCATCAATTTGAATATCAGACTATTGAACTACAAAATGTTGAAATTACCTTTAAAGAAAAAGAAGTTATGACCCTGCGAGATGTAAAACAGCAACTTGAAGTGAAAGTTACTTTAACTCCAATTAATCTTAATTTACTTAAAGAGTGGCTATTATAAAATAGAATTTGTAACGCCGCCTTCGCTTGCGGTATCTTTACCGCAAGCG
>NZ_JAQMUA010000408.1:0-14201 GCF_028330895.1 Kamptonema animale CS-326
AGAGGACTTGACTCACGGAATCTCACCTCCAAATGTAATCAGTTGTCACTAGCTGTTTGAATGGCTAGGCTAACCGTCCCATAAGCTTTTCAGCTTATTTTAGGTTAAACGAATCGCACTTCTCTTGCAAGCCCATCCCCTTTAGGGGTGGGTTACTGACCCAGGTTACTTGTCAAGGTTGTCTAATTAACCTAGTCTAGTCGAGAATGAGGGTTAAGAAATGGCACTAGGAGAGTAAGGTGAGTCAGGGATTTGATTACGATTTAGTGATAATTGGTGCTGGCGTGGGGGGACACGGGGCTGCCATACACGCTGTTAATTGCGGTTTGAAGACGGCAATTATCGAAGCGGCGGATATGGGCGGTACTTGCGTTAACAGGGGTTGTATTCCCTCTAAGGCGTTGCTGGCGGCGGCGGGACGGGTGCGGGATTTGCGAAATGCTCACCATTTGAAGACTTTAGGGATTCAATTGGGAAGTGTGGATTTCGATCGCGGTGCGATCGCCAATCATGCTGGCAATATTGTCAATAAACTGCGCGGTGATTTGACGAATAGCCTCAAACGCTTGGGTGTGGATACGATCCAAGGTTGGGGTAAGGTTACGGGGCCGCAAAAAGTTACTGTGGAAACTAGCGGCGGTGAGAAGGTAATTACCGCTAAGGATATAATTCTCGCGCCAGGTTCGATTCCTTTTGTCCCTCGTGGAATTGAACTTGATGGGAAGACGGTTTTTACTAGCGATGACGCGGTGAGACTGGAATCTTTACCTCAGTGGATGGCAATTATTGGTAGTGGTTATATCGGTTTGGAGTTTTCGGATATTTACACTGCTTTGGGTTGCGAAGTGACGATGATTGAGGCATTAGATCAGTTGATGCCGACTTTTGACCCGGATATTGCTAAGTTAGCTGAACGGGTGTTGATTACGCCGCGAGATATTGAGACTAAGGTGGGACTTTTGGCGATGAAGGTGACTCCGGGTTCGCCTGTGATAGTTGAACTTGCTGATGCCAAAACTAAGGAAATTGTGGAAGTTTTGGAGGTGGATGCTTGTTTGGTGGCTACGGGGAGAGTTCCTGTTAGTAGTAATTTAGGGTTGGAGTCAGTCGGGGTAGAAACTGTGCGCGGTTTTATCCCTGTAAATGACAAGATGGCGGTGTTGGCGGGTGGGGAACCCGTGCCGAATTTGTGGGCGATCGGGGATGTGAATGGCAAGATGATGTTAGCTCATGCTGCGTCGGCGATGGGGATTGCAGCGGTGGAGAATATTTGCGGGCGCGATCGCGAGGTGGATTACCGCAGTATACCAGCGGCGGCTTTTACTCACCCAGAAATTAGCTATGTGGGGATGACAGAACCAGCGGCTAAGGAATTAGGAAAGGCTGAAGGGTTTGAGGTAGCTACTGTCAAGAGTTATTTTAAGGGAAATTCTAAGGCGATCGCTGAGGGTGAAACTGATGGGGTAGCTAAGGTAATTTTCCGTAAGGATACGGGGGAATTGTTGGGGGTTCACATTTTTGGGCTCCACGCGGCGGATTTAATTCAAGAGGCGGCGAATGCGATCGCGCAGCGGGATTCTGTTCATAATTTAGCTTTTGCCGTACACACTCATCCGACTCTTTCTGAGGTTTTGGATGAGGCCTATAAGCGGGCTGTTGGTAGTCATTAATCTAGCTTTTCTGGGCGGTAATAGGGGCATTCCCCCTACCGTCTGGGAACGCTAAGTTATGATGAATGTGAGGATGAGAAAACATGACTTCTGAGCAAAAATTTAGCATTATCCTTGCTCGTGAAGTTGCCAAACATCTTGCAGCTATTGACCGAGCAATATTGTCTTAAGTTTATTGTTGATGTTCATCATTGACTTGGGCCTATGACTATATGAAAGCGATCGCACTCTAAGCAGAATACTGAAAATCTCGCTTACTTGTAGCAACAATAAAAGGAGAATCAACATCGATCGACCAGTTTTCATCAAGGACTTTGAGATTGGGATCTAAAATGAGAGTCAGTTCGCCAATTTCTTCATCACCATCATCACTACTTAACTTCTTATCGCTAGCAGATAAGTCGGCTTTGAGTAAAAAATTGAGTTTAATCCAGTGAGAACTAGGATGGTTATTGATAATAGTTGTGCCAATGGAACGACTGGTTAACTCGGTACAAATGGGATGAATAAAAGTAATCTCTTCATAAAACTTTTCTTGGCTATGCCAGTAACCATTAATTTTGTAATTGCACGATGCTAGGTGTTTAGTAGCGAGGTAATTTATATCTACAGGTGCTAATATTTTAGCAAGTTCATCCCAAATTTGGTGATTTGTCAAAGTTACTGAATTCATCAGCATAATTCTCCTTTAATGACTTGTTTTAACGCCAGGAAATTGTAAAACTCCATCTATAAACTTTCCGTGATAGCGGTAATCTCCGCCCTCTCCTAATACCTTTGATTTGAGATCGTAACCTTCTTCTTCTGAAGGAACAAGACCTATACTACCATCGGGTGGCACTCTACCATTTTGAATGGCTTTAAGATGTTTATTATTTTGATCGTATCTCTTGCCGAGGCGGATTTGCTTTTTGCTAAAAGATACTAGCATATCAGCCAGTGTTTGATATATGATGTCCGGCTGAATATCCGCCCAGTTATTGGGGAGAGATTCCATTAGCTTTTGTGGCAGCGTATTCTTTCATTATACCAAATTTGATTTAGGCTTGGTATTTTGTAAGTAGTCATTAGGCTGCGATCGTGGCGGTATTACCGTTAAACCGCGTAAGTTTTGTTTACCCTGAAACCCAACTAATAAACAAAAAAATAAACGCAGACAGATCGCTAAATCTATCTGCGTTCATCTCCCCTTAAAACCTGTTAAGAAGCAACTCTCGTAACAGTCCGAGGCCGTCGCCGACCAGTAAGCTTAACTTCCGGTTCTTCCTGAGTAACTTTAGGTTTCTCCGCCCCCACATCTTCTGGATTTTGCATCAAAAATACCAGCAACGGATTACTCTGAATTTCCCGACGTAGCAGCCGATGAATCGCTCGTTCTAATTGGGTCTGCACTCCCACCCAGTCAACTTCAACTTTTGACCCGACAGGTTTAGCAAATTCTGACCAGCGATCGCTCAACACAGTTTCAATCGTCTGCGTAATCAACCGTTGTAACAGCGATCGCTCTACATTTGTGACTACACCCTTCAAATGAATTTCAGGCTTAACAATCAACTTGCCTTCCCAACCCAAAGCAGCCGCCACTGTTACAACCCCATCTTCAGCCAATAGCTGACGTTCCTTAAGCACGCTTTCCTTAACGACCCCCGCACGGGAACCATCGACTAATTCAATCCCTGACGCTACTTTACCGCCAACGGAGATGGAATTCTGATTCAACTCGACGACATCGCCATTGTCGATAATCACCATATTTTCTGCCGGGATACCCATACTCTGGGCCGTCTTCGAGTGCTGGATCAGCATCCGGTGTTCGCCATGAACCGGCAAAAAGAACTTGGGTTTTGTCATCGCAATCATCAGCTTTTGGTCTTCCTGACAACCGTGCCCAGAAACGTGAATGCCTTTATCGCGACCATAAATTACATTCGCACCCAGCATCATCAACCTGTCGATCGTATTCACCACTGCGATCGTATTCCCTGGAATCGGATTAGCTGAGAACACTACCGTATCGCCTTTTTTAATCCTAATCTCTTGATGTTCGCAGTTAGAAATCCGCGTCATTGCCGACATCGGTTCTCCTTGGGAACCCGTAGTTAAAATTATTAACTTTTCATCAGGCATATTACGGACTGCCTTTAAGGGTTGGAAGATGTTATCTTCGCACTTAATGTATCCTAAATTCCGAGCATGGGCAATGACATTCAACATCGAACGCCCCACCACTGCCACATAACGATTATGCTTTTTAGCTAACTCTAAAACTATTTGCAGTCGGTGTACAGATGAAGCAAATGTTGTCACCAATATCCTACCAGGGGCCTGAGCAAAAACTCGGTCGAGGTTAGGATAAACAGACCTTTCTGAAGGCGTAAATCCAGGTATTTCTGAGTTAGTTGAATCGCTAATTAAGCAGAGGACACCTTTCTCACCATACTCTGCCAGCTTTTGGAAGTCGAAAAACTCGCCGTCTACTGGGGTGTGGTCGATCTTAAAATCTCCTGTGTGAATTAAAACTCCCACTGGGGTATGAATTGCCACTGTAAAGCTGTCGGCCATTGAGTGGGTGTTGCGAATATATTCAACTAAGAAATGTTTGCCAATTCGCACTATATCGCGAGGCCTAACTGTTCTTAATTCTGTGCGGTTGGAGACTCCTGCTTCTTCCAGTTTCCCAGATAGTAATGCCATCGCTAAGCGAGGGCCGTAAATTACTGGAATTTCAAATTGTTTGAGGTGATAAGGAATACCGCCGATGTGATCTTCGTGACCGTGAGTGACGATCATACCCTTGATTTTTTCCTTATTTTCTCGCAGATAAGTCATGTCTGGGAGAACAATATTCACGCCGTGCATTCCGTCACTGGGAAAAGCTAATCCTGCATCTAGGAGGATAATTTCATCTTCGTACTCGAAAACACAGGTATTTTTGCCGATCTCATGAAGTCCGCCCAGGGGGATAATTTTGAGAGTGGGTTCGCTGGAGTTTTTGGTCATCCGCATCATTGAATCTTTCAACATTGCATCTTTCGTAATCGGTAATCTGGGATTAATCATTGGTAATCAGTAGTTAGTAATTGGTCATTGGTCATTGTTAAAAGTTAACTGTTAGCAGTTAACAGTTAGCAGTTAAAAGTTAACAGTTAGTCGTTAACTATTTTATTCAGTTGTCTGAAAACTCGTTTTTGCCCCTGTGAATGGCTAAAGCATACCTAGCTTGCTAAGCTCATCTTTTAACTTTTTAACTATCTCCTCTGACGCTTCACACAGCGGCAGTCTGGGGGCTCCAACATTCCAGCCTTGCAGTTCCAAAAGTGCCTTGACAGGAATGGGATTTGTGGTAAGAAAAAGAGCTTTAAACAGGTCGAAAAGTTGCAGATGAATCTGGGTAGCGACTTGGACTTGACCAGCTTCAAAAGCTTGTATCATCTGTTGGAGTTGCTCTCCTACGATGTGGCTTGCCACGCTAACTACGCCGGTAGCCCCAACTGCCAACATCGGCAACGTTAGGGAGTCATCCCCAGAGTAAATCTGAAATTCAGGGGGCGTGATGCGTCGAATTTGACTTGCTTGATCTAAGTTGCCACTGGCTTCTTTGACAGCTACAATATTCGGAATTTCTGCCAACCTAGCGACGGTCTCTGGTAGCAGATTTACACTACTGCGTCCAGGTACATTATACACCATTATAGGCAATTCTGGAACAGAAGAAGCGATCGCTTTAAAGTGCCGATACAAACCTTCCTGCGGCGGCTTGTTATAATAGGGAACTACTTGTAATGATCCATCTAGTCCTAGTTTAGCAGCTTTTTGCGTCGCTGCGATCGCCTCGCTAGTAGAATTCGATCCCGTCCCTGCAATTACCTTCGCTTTTCCGGCTACAGCCTTTTGCACGACTTGAAATAAATTATATTCTTCTTCCCACGTAAGAGCAGGCGATTCCCCTGTAGTCCCGCAGACTACTATGCCATCACTGCCGCGATCGGCTAAATGCACTGCTAACTGTTCTGCTACTGCATAATTCACGCTACCGTCTTCCTTAAACGGCGTAATCATCGCAGTCAGAACCCTTCCAAAATTTACCACACTCTTGTCACTCCTTGATAATTGATAACTGGTAATTGGTAATTGGTAATTGGTAATTGGTAATTGCTAATTGGTAGTAATGGCTAACGGCTAATTGCTAATGGCTAATTGCTAATTTATGTGAACACATAATATTGTATGTCATTGCGACTGAAACAAAGCAATCCCTCTAGGTAATTAGCTTATTGGCTGATACATTGTCAGGACTCACCCATAACTTTATTCTGTCATTGCGAGTGAAACGAAGCAATCACTCTAGACTATTAGCTTGTTGGCTGATACGCTAATAGATTAGCATTAGTTGTACCCTAATTAGTAATTAGCTGTTAGCTGTTAGCTGTTAGCTGTTAGCCATTAGCCATTAGCCATTACCCATTACCCATTACCCATTACCCATTACCCATTAACTGCTGTTGCTTTTACCCGATTTTTCAACCAATTTTTCTCAATCAGTAATTCCGCAATCTGCACAGCGTTCAATGCCGCCCCTTTGCGAATTTGATCTCCGCTCAGCCAGAGTTCCAGAGCACAGGGATGAGAAATATCTTGGCGAATCCTGCCTACTAATACCTCGTCCTTACCACTAGCTTCTACAGGCATCGGGAAATAATTAGCTTCCCAATCTTCTACCAGCTTAATTCCGGGAGCCTGACTCAAAATCTCCTTAGCTAATTTCGGACTGAAAGGCTTCGCAAACTCTAGATTAATCGCTTCCGAATGCGCCCGGAGTACGGGAACCCGAATGCAAGTTGCCGTAATTCTAATATCCTGGGTTCCGAAAATTTTGCGGGTTTCGTTTACCATTTTCATTTCTTCCTCACAATACCCTAAATCGTTGATTTTCGTATTGTGGGGAAACAAATTAAAGGCCAAAGGATAGGGGAAAATCTCGGTTTTGGGTGTTTCACCCTGCAAAATCGCCCTAGCTTGGGTCTTCACCTCTTCCATTGCTCTAGCGCCGGCACCACTGGCAGACTGGTAAGTGGCAGCAACTATCCGCTCTACTGGTTGAACTTGGTGCAACGGCCAAACGGCAACGGCCATTAAAATTGTCGTGCAATTGGGATTAGCGATTATACCTTGGTGAGCTGCCGCCGCTTCTGGATTCACCTCTGGCACAACTAGGGGAACAGTTGGTTCCATCCGAAAAGCGCTGGAATTGTCAATGACTATTGCACCAGCATCCACAGCTTTCGGGGCCCAAAGTTTAGAGATAGAGCCTCCCGCTGAAGCGAGGACTAAATCGACATTATCAAAAGAGCGATCGCCTACAGCCTCTACAGGTAACTTTTCGCCAGCAAAGGAGAGAGTTGTACCAGCGGAACGTGCAGAAGCCAACAGTTTCAAGTCAGCAAGGGGAAAGTCTCGGCTTTCCAATAACTCCAGCAACTCTGCGCCGACTGCGCCAGTTGCTCCTAGAATAGCAACTCGATAAGATTGGGGCAAATTAATTTCCTCCGATGGTTTGGGCTTAAAAGGTCGAAATCTGAAATTAAAATAACGATTTTACTCAAGGTAAAGCGATTGAATGTTAGGGGAGTGCAGGATCAGTTACCATAACTTAGTGTAGTTAACCGGAGTTGGAGCAGCGATCGCTAAATGGCTACGTCCAGATTATATCTATCGCTAGTGTAGCAGGCAACGATCTCTCTGCTTTGAGTTGGAGGCGATCGCAAAATCGCACTACTCCATGAGAGCGTATCTAACGAAAGCAGCATGGCAGTCATATCGCCAGTGAGAAAGTTGAAAAGTATGAGGAATCAGACTTTTAACCTTCTGCCTTCTGCCTTCATGCCTTCCTGCTCTAGGGCCATTGTCCCCTCCGCACCCACCGCATTTGCGCGAAAATTCTTCAAGCGTATTGTTTTAAGTACCATAAAAAGCCGATGAAAGTAACCCAGGAAAAGCTTCCAGCCAGCCAAATTGGTCTGGAAATCGAAATCACACCCGAAAAGTCAAAACAAGTCTACGAACAGGTAGTACAGCAATTTTCACGCTCCCTCAACATTCCTGGGTTCCGCAGAGGCAAAGTCCCCCGGCATATTTTGTTGCAGCGGTTGGGCCAGACTCGCCTGAAAGCTACAGCTTTGGAAGATTTGATTAATGAATCCCTCCAGAAAGCGATCGAGCAAGAAAATATTGAGGCGATCGGTAATTTTGAACTCCGATCGGAATTTGAGCAGTTGCTCAACCAGTTTGAACCCGGACAGCCGCTGACATTTTTAGCTGCGGTTGATGTGGAGCCGGAAGCTAAACTGGGAGAGTATAGTGGCTTGCAGCTAAAAGCAGAAGATGTCAATTACGATGCAGAGCAAGTCGATCGGGTGTTAGAACAGTACCGAGCCGAAAAAGCTACTTTGATTCCCGCAGAAGGTCGAGCGGCTCAGTTGGGAGATATGGCATTATTGGATTTTCAAGGTAGGTTTGCGATCGCACCTGAAGGCGAGGAACCCCAAGAAATCCCCGGCGGTAAAGCCGAAGACTTTCAAGTTGAACTACAGGAAAATCAATTTATCCCTGGCTTCATCGCTGGAATTATCGGCATGAACCCTGGAGAAACCAAAGAAATAGCCGTAGATTTCCCCGCAGAGTACGGCAATCAAGAGTTAGCTGGCGAGTCGGCGGTATTTACCATTACCCTCAAAGAGCTCAAAGAAAAAGAGTTGCCAGAGTTAGACGATGATTTCGCTCAAGAAATCAGCGAGTTTGAAACCCTAGCCGAATTGCGCGAATCCCTGGAAAAACGCTTTCAAGAAGAGCACCAGAGCAAAATTACTGCCAATAAGGAAGGAGCTCTGCTCAAAGCTTTGGAAGAGACAGTAGAAGTGGAAATCCCGGAAACGATGATTAGCCGCGAAGTTGAGTATTTGATGACTCAGCAGGCAATGCAATTAAGCAATTACGGGATTGACATCAAGCAGTTCTTTACTAAGGAAAATATACCAGGGATTCGCGAGCGATCGCGCCCCCAAGCGATCGAGCGGATCAAACAGTCTCTCGCTTTAGCACAAGTTGCCAAACAGGAATCCATCTCCGTTGAGGAAGCAGAAATTCTCAAAGAAGAGAGAAAAGTAATGTCTCAACTTAAGGATAAAGATGTAGATCCAGATCGATTGCGGGAAGTCGTAGAAGCTGACTTGCTTAAAACCAAAACTCTCAAATGGTTGGAAGAACACAGCACAATTGAACTCGTTCCCGAAGGGAGTTTAACTCCTATTGACGATGAGGATGAGGATGAGGAAGATGATGTGGAAACAAGCGCCAGTGATGCCACTGTGAGTGTGGAAGCTGAATCTGTAGTTGAGGAAGGTTAATTAGGGAAATTGGGCGAATAATTCGCAGCTAGACAAACTTATACACGCTTAGGCAGGTTTGGTTTGTGTAGCTGCGGTTTTAATCTCTCAACTCAATTTAATAGGAATTACGCTCATGGCTTCAGAAACCGGGTTTTTGAGAGAATCTGTGGGTAATAACAAAGTATTTTCGTAAAAAACCCGGTTTCTTTGGTTGGGTGCGTAAGTCCTGTTTAAGTTAAATATAACTATATATTCCCGTTATTAATGTTTGGTTTTAACAACATATTATCTTTGTATATTTATAACCCAGACTTGATGCTTTTGCAGAGCCTTATTCAAACGTCTTAAACCATTCAAAAAGGACAAGCGTCTGTGTCCTTCTATTAAATGATAGGGATATTTCAATGGCTTTTCAGAGGGGAAGTAATAGTTACCTGGATTATTCAGTAAGACAATAGGTGTATTCCACGTACCTGTTTGCAACATATAGTTAGCTAACCAGTCATTTTTAGATTCTGCACGTTCTTCAATATTCTGAAATCTGTCCAAGAAATTTTCATCATCAAAGGCTTCTCGTCCTGGAATATCTTCAAGAAACCAAGTCTCTAACATAAATTTAAATCTTTCAAAATTGAGAAAAGCATACTTTTCCAGATGGCAAGGATGACGATAAAGCCACTCTTTTAGTAACTCTTCTGGCCAGTTTGGAAGCATAGTCTGTCGTATCCGCAAAATGTAGTCGGACTCGTCTTCTATTATTTCCCCATCCTTATCATGAGAGGGTTGATATTTTAAGGTTGTAGGATAAATTTCTTCTAGTTCCATTGAACGCCAATATCCGGCTATGTTAATGTTTTCCCCACTGCTTCAACCAAAATTCATATTTTCCTTACCCAACCCACCGAAGAGCGATCGCCCTCACTCCCCCAACAACTCAGTACAGCACCCATTCCCCATCCGAGACTGACTAAGGCATAATAGATCAAAGCTAGATCCTCAACATTGAGCAAAATCAGCCGTAAATCAGCCCTAAGTTTTATTAATCCTTGACTGGTATCATTATGGTAATATCTCAGACCAACCACCAATTTACAAGCTTCAACGATTTTGAGGTATCCGCCGTGAGCCCCAGCAACGTCGTACCAATGGTACTCGAACAGTCGGGGATGGGAGAGCGGGCCTTTGACATATACTCGCGCCTGCTGCGGGAACGCATCATCTTTCTAGGAACCCCCGTTGACGATCAAGTAGCTGACTCCATCGTGGCTCAGTTATTATTCCTAGATGCCGAAGACCCCGAAAAAGACATCCAACTGTACATCAACTCCCCCGGCGGCTCCGTGACAGCAGGTATGGCAATTTATGACACCATGCAGCAAGTCCGCCCCGATGTAGTGACAATTTGTTACGGCTTAGCTGCTAGTATGGGGGCATTCCTCATGGCTGCTGGGGCGGCTGGTAAGCGGATGTCACTTCCCAGTTCCCGAATCATGATCCACCAACCTCTGGGGGGCGCTCAAGGCCAAGCTGTAGATATTGAGATTCAAGCCAAAGAAATCCTATATCATAAGCGTAAGCTGAATGAATTGCTGGCGCATCACACAGGTCAACCCCTGGAGAGAATTGAAAATGATACTGAGCGTGACTTTTTCATGTCAGCGGCTGAAGCTAAAGATTACGGCTTAGTCGATCAGGTGATCGCTAAGCAAAATCTTCCGACACCGGGAGAAAATGTCACCGCAATGAAATAAGAGGCAGTTATGTCTAAATACGACTCCCATCTAAAATGTTCTTTTTGTGGCAAGTCTCAAGAGCAAGTTCGCAAGCTAATAGCTGGGCCAGGAGTCTATATCTGCGATGAATGCGTGGATTTGTGCAATGAAATTTTAGATGAGGAGTTGTTTGACTCCGGGGCGGTAGGGCCACAAACGCCCCCGCGCCCGGAACCTACACCAGCCAAACGCCGTGTTACTGCTGGTAAGACTTTGGGGCTGGGTCAAATTCCTAAGCCGAGAGAGATTAAGAATTTTCTAGACGAGCACGTTATCGGTCAGGATGAGGCAAAAAAAGTCCTCTCAGTGGCGGTTTACAACCACTACAAGCGCCTAAGTTTCGTTCCGGTAAAGGGCAGTACCAAGCCGCCGACGGACGATGTAGAATTGCAAAAATCAAATATTCTGCTGATTGGCCCTACAGGTTGCGGGAAGACGCTACTGGCTCAAACTTTAGCAGAGATGTTGGATGTCCCCTTTGCTGTGGCTGATGCGACGACGCTAACGGAAGCTGGCTATGTTGGGGAAGATGTAGAAAATATCTTGCTCAGACTGCTGCAAGTGGCGGATTTAGATGTGGAAGAAGCCCAGCGGGGAATTATCTACATTGATGAGATTGACAAGATTGCCCGCAAAAGTGAAAATCCTTCGATTACGCGGGACGTATCGGGGGAAGGCGTACAGCAAGCTTTGTTGAAGATGTTGGAAGGGACGATCGCGAATGTACCTCCTCAAGGTGGGCGCAAACATCCTTACCAAGATTGCATTCAGATCGATACGAGTAATATTTTGTTTATTTGCGGCGGGGCTTTTGTCGGTTTAGATAAGGTGATAGAGCAGAGAACGGGCAAAAAGTCAATGGGTTTTGTCCAGCCTGGGGATTTGCTACCGAAGGAAAAGCGGACGGCGGACGTGCTTAAGCAATTGGAACCGGACGATTTGGTAAAATTTGGGATGATTCCAGAGTTTATTGGTCGGATACCGATGCTGGCGGTGGTGGAACCGCTGAATGAAGAAACCTTGATGGCGATTTTGACGGAGCCCAAAAATGCACTGGTGAAGCAGTATCAAAAGCTGCTGAAGATGGATAATGTACAGTTAGATTTCAAGTCAGAGGCAATTAGGGCGATCGCGCAGGAAGCTTATCGGCGTAAAACTGGTGCGCGGGCACTGCGGGGAATTGTGGAAGAATTAATGTTAGATGTAATGTACGAGTTGCCTTCTCGTAAGGATGTTTCTCGTTGCACGATTACGAAGGAAATGGTAGAAAAACGCTCTACGGCTGAGCTTTTAGTGTTGCCATCTTCGCTACCTAAACCGGAATCTGCATAAGAATGTTAACGGTTAACGGTTAACTGTTAACTGTTAACATTATTTATTTTGCCAGTGTCAAAGTTGAGGACAATAAAATGACACAAGAATTAATCGATCTTAGAACTAGCATACTAGAGGGACGCTATAAGGATGCTTTGGCAATTGTTGATGAGTTAGATGGGATGAGTAAACAAGCGATTCTGCGACAAATTCAATCTTTTTTAAATGTGCTGTTAATTCACTTGATTAAAAATCAGGTTGAACAGCGATTAACTGGTTCTTGGGCAAGTTCAATTCGCAATGCAATTAGAGAAATTAAAAAGGCAAATATTAAAGATAATAAAACTTCTTATTATGTTAATGGCGATGAGTGGGAAAATTTGATAGAGGAAGAGGTAATTGAGGATGCGATCGCGGATGCTGCTGAGGAAGTATTTAACGGTACTTATAATCAATTTGAACTTGCAGAAATGGTAGACATAAATCAGATTATCCAGAATGCTGTGAGGTTATTGAATTTGACTTATGTTAATTCCGCAAAAGATTTACCCGCAGTTTTAGCCGAGAATTTAAGTCAGTTACCAGGTGGGGAAGATTGGATAAATAGACGCAAATAAGTGTTATATTTTGTAGTATTTCAGCAATTTATAAGACGGTTATTACCTAATCAATACCCCAATTTTTTAGTTGTTTTGTAACTGATTGGATAGGAAAAGCCAGAGCAGAACTAGATCGAACGAGCTGTTGATTCTGTGTTTGAAAATTAGTTCCCCCCCATACAACGCCAACAACGTGATTTTTCTGGTCTAATACGGGGCTGCCAGAATTACCTGAAGCTGCAATTGCCGACAGTCCTAACTTTTGGTCAGTCTTGTTGATGACTTCTCCGCTTGTAACTGTCCAATCACCGGTGGTGTAGGGATGTCCAATAATGCGGATCGGGGATTTGAGAGCAACAGAAACTGAGGCTCTGGCTAAAGGCTTAATATCCCTCGGAATATCGGTGACTTCGAGTAAAGCTAAATCCAGCTTGTTAGAATCAGCGGTAATTTTAGCAATCTTAGCGGGTAGCCGTTTGCGGAATTCACCAGAATGCGGTTCGCTGTAAAATTCAACTTCAATTTTTTGATCGCTCGGAGGTCTATTACTTTCAGCTTCAATTCTAATATTTATCTCGTTTGGATGGAGCTGAGGCTGATTTTTTCTCGTCGTTGCAACATGACGGTTGGTAACAACCCAAGCTTTGTTTCCCTGCCGTTTTACCACCCAGCCAGTACCCCATTTCCACTCACCAGAACTTTTAACAATAACTCGGACAACAGACCGCTTTAATAAAAGGAAAGGTGGGGCTTTTAAACTGGGCAATCGTTCCGGAATCGCCAACAATTGCGGATTTTTCCACAGAGCTGAGAGCCGTTCCGTCTCTCTGAGGAAAAAATTATCGCTCTTAAATTTGGATAATACAATTACTATTTTATAGATATCAATTGCCTGCTCAATCTTCCCTTGTTGCTGTAAAGTCCAAGCTAAATAATCGTGAGCTGCGGCATTTTTGG
The DNA here is from genome assembly GCF_028330895.1 of Kamptonema animale CS-326. Lineage (NCBI taxonomy): Bacteria > Bacillati > Cyanobacteriota > Cyanophyceae > Oscillatoriales > Microcoleaceae > Kamptonema > Kamptonema animale. Next base: position 13,698 of record NZ_JAQMUA010000408.1, read on the forward strand.
GGTTGAGTTGAATCGCTTGGCGATAGGCTACGCTCGCCTCGTCTAGTTTCCCCAGATCGTAAAAACTCAGACCGATGTTGGTGTAAGCAATGTCATTTTTAGGGTTGAGTTGAATCGCTTTTTGATAGGTGGCGATCGCCTCGTCTAATCTTTCCGCTTCCTGTAAAATTTTGCCTAACTGGTTGTAACCTTCGGCATCATTGGGATCTATTTTGATGACTTGGCGGTAAGTTGCGATCGCTTCATCGCGGTAAGCTCTAGCAAGTGCTTCAGCCGTGTAACCTTCAGCGCGGTCTGCGGCACTCGGAGCGTTGCCTAGAGCTACTGCCAATCCTTTCTTGCCTTTCCAGCTAAAGTAGAAGTGTTCAGGGGGCGACAATCGCCCCCAAACCATTGCAGGGAGGATGTTTTCGGGTCTGAACTCGCTCAAAAAAGTTGGAGCTTATTGAGAATAGACTCTCAATAGAAGAACCAGCCCCTAGTTGTGATAAAAAGGTGCATGTC
>NZ_JAQMUA010000409.1:0-6744 GCF_028330895.1 Kamptonema animale CS-326
GGTCTCTATTAGTTTTTCGGGTTCGGCTCATGGGGATTCACCGGGGCTAGATGACTCATCCAGTCTGAGTTTCACACGTTTGAGCTTTTAGAGAAAGTCCCTCTTGACTTTCGAGCGCTCTTCTTAACTTGTCACCAATGGGTGCGCGATCGCAGACAACCATCTATCGCTATGAGAAACCGCTTTTTGAGGCGATGGCTACGGCGGCTAAAGGCATCGCTCACCCTACATTCAATTTTCAATTCTCAATTTTTACTCCATCGCATAGGTGGCGATCGCGATCGCTCACATTCGGATTAGTTTTGAGATAATCCCCCACCCAGTCGCAACCACGCACCAGCAAATCATCCAGATCCAAATTCCACAAAATCACCGTATTATCCTTACTACCAGAAGCAAGAATCTTCCCATCCGGGCTAAAACTCACACTCATCACACTATTGCGGTGTCCCGTCAAAGTTTTTAGCAAAGTACCATTGCGGCTCCAAATTTTCACCTTATTGTCATAACTTCCAGACGCAACCAGCAAACCATCAGGGCTAAAACTCACACTCGTCACGCTATCGCTCGAACCCTTCAACAAAGTCGCAACCATTGTACCGTCAAGATTCCAGAGTTTTACCGTATTGTCATAACCAGCAGTTGCCAACATTTTTCCATCAGGACTAAAACTCACCCCCATCACAAAATTATTGTGAGCGTAAAAGCTTCTAATAATACGTCCCTCCCGACTCCAGAGTTTCACAGTACCGTCGTCACTCGCAGAAGCCAACATTTTTCCATCAGGACTAAAACTAACACTACTAACCCATCCAGTATGTCCCGTTAAAGTTTTAATTAACTTTCCATCGCGACTCCAAAGTTTAACAGTCTTATCCTTACTGGTGGAAGCAATGAGTTGACCATCGGGGCTAAAACTTACGCTCATCACGCTATCTTTATGGCCATTGAGAGTAAGAAAAAGAGAGAAAACAGGAGAGGGAGAGAGAGTAGAAACAAGGGAAGAAGAAACAATATTTTGGATTTTACCTTGAGACTTTACACGCCATAATTTTACAGATTTGTCATAACTACCAGAAACAAGTAACTTGCCATCAGGACTAAAACTCAGGCTCGAAACCCGATTACTATGTCCCTGCAAAGTTTGCAGCAAAATACCGCTGCGACTCCAAAGTTTAATCGTCTGATCGACAGAAGCCGAAGCCACAATTTGACCGTCAGGACTAAAACTTACACTTTGAACCCGATTTTGATGACCATCCAAAGTTTTGAGGGGTATATCATCAAGCCGCCATAGCCTCACCGTTTTATCAAAACTTGACGAAGCCAGCATTTTGCTATCGGGACTCCAACTCACCTGAGTAACTTTATCCCCATGTCCAGCTAAACTTCTAATTAAACTAATCTCAATTTTTACATTTTCCGAGTTGGGATTTCCTTTTCGCTTGACATCATTTGAGTACAACAATCTACCCGCACCATCGCGCATTTTTCCCTTACTAATTGCCGGGTTGGGGAGGGGTTTGTTCGCTTGATTAGCCAGCGGATCGACAACCTTTTTTAAACTCCAAATTTTCACAGTTTTATCTGCACTCCCTGAAGCCAAAGTTTTGCCATCTGGGGAAAAACTAACGCTAAAAACGAAGCTAGAATGATTCGTCAAAGTTGCGAGCAAAAAATCCTTAGTTTTTAACGCCGTTGCTTCTTTCTTCTCTTTAACCTGTAAAATCTTTGTGAGATTCCAAAGTTTCACAGTTTTGTCCTCTCCAGCCGAGGCAAGAATTTCACCATTAGGAGACAAACTAATACTATAGACTTTAGATAAACCAACACCTTCCCGATGCCGCAAATTTGCCAATAACTTACCATCAGTCCGCCAAATTTTCACAGTCCCATTATCGCTAGCTGAGGCAATTATTTTACCATCTCGGCTAAAGCTAACCGCATTTACCGGAGATTCATGCTGTAAAGTTTTGAAGAGACTACCATTTATCCTCCAAATTTTAACTGTTTTGTCTCCAGAGGCCGAAGCCAACATTTTACCATCAGGGCTAAAACTGATACCCGTAATATTATGAGTATGACCGCTCAAAGTTTTAACCAGGCTACCATCAGTCCGCCAAATTTTCACGTTTTTATCAAGACTTCCAGAAGCTAAAATTCGACTATTAGGGCTAAATGCCACATAAGTTATATTATCGGTATGACCTTTCAATGTTGCTTGTAAACTTCCATCGCTTCGCCAAAGTTTGACAGTTTTATCCACGCTGCCAGAAGCAATTATTTTACCATCAGAACTGAAACTTAAACCCCAAATTACATCCCCGTGTCCCTCAAAACGATTGCGTTCTTTAACTCCGTAAACTGCCTGTTGAAGTGCAGCCGCAATTAAAATTTCAGTATCTTTAAGAGTTTGAGTTTGTTGAGTGTTTTCGATTTGTCTCCACTGTTTACCCGCCCTCAAACTTTCCATCAGAGCATCGAACTTATTATTTGATAAAAAGAGGGCTTCCGAAGCTGCTGTCAAAGTATTAATATCTGCCCGTTGCCTTTGAGCCATCGCTACCTGTTTTTGAGCGACGGCTCGATGCCAAAAATTTAAAGCGGCAACGGTAGAAGTGGATAATAGCACTACGCCGATCACAGCTAAAGCTAATAGTTGTTTAAGGCGGCGGTTAGTATGGTAAAGTTGCACTTGACTCATTTGTTTATCAGCTTCAGCACGGTGCAGCCTTGCTTCTATACCGAATCTTTGGCGGATAGGTCTGACGAGATAATCATGAACTAATTGATAGCGGTCTTCTGGCGATTCCCGAAGCATAAATAGCAAACCATGACCGACTAATATTTCTAATATCAAGTCAAGATTGCTATTGCTTTCTGGTCGATTTTTAGGAGAGCGTCTGATATTGATAGCCAATGAGTTCTTATCAATCGCTAATGACAATTCTTGCTTGGTTTTAATCAGTCTAACTCCTCTTTCATCTGTTAACGAAAACAAGATTTTCCAGGTAGCATCTTCATTTTCTAAGCCGCAATCGGAGATGACTCGATCGAGGGAACGTTTAACTAATTCTGCCTTGGGCTGAGCCCCTAGTTGCTGATATTCTTTGAGAGTCGTAATTCTCTCTTCTTGGAGTTGTGCTCCCACTACCTGCAACTCAATTGGACGTACTTCTTCTAGTTCATCAGCTAAATCTAAAACAAAAGCATCAATCAATGCGGGCTCTAAGTAAAATTCAGCCCGTTCAGTTAAATGTTTGATCACGCTGTGGGTATCTCGGATTGAAAAATTCCTTAATTGATAGCGAATCTGCTTGTCTAAAATATTATTGTTAATCGCATCCAGATTAGGGACGCGATCGCACTCCAGTAAGTAATGCAAATAGTCTTCACGTAAGGAAAGAATTACCTTAACAAAGGGGAGATTTAAACACTTCCGAAAAAAATCATAAAAAAACTGTCTTTGTGTCCCCGAAGTGCAAACAAAGAAAAACTCTTCAAACTGATCGAAAATGAGTACAGTCAGCAGATTGTTTTCTGCATTTTGCCGTAACTGCTCGATAATAAATAAGACAGTATCCTCGATTAAACCTTGAGGTTCTAGACTGTTAACTCCTATTTTTGCTGGGCAATTTCCATAAACTTCTGGCACTCTTTTCGCCCTCAATCGCCTCTGCTCTTCTGCTACTCTATTCTCAAGCCCTTTAGTCAAACACTTCTCCAACTCCATCACCCAGTCAGTATAAACTTGCACAACAACAGGCAAGGTATCCCGCGCACCAAAGCTAATGTTTTTCAAAGCTGGCACTAATCCAGCATTGACCAGAGAACTTTTTCCTACACCGCTTGGCCCATGAATTATAGTTAATTTATGGTCGTCTCTGCCGATTCTTTCTAGTAAGCGGTTAATATCTTGTTGGCGACAGGAAGCAGTCATTTCTTCCGCGATCGCAACTTCATTTTCCACACAAGGCATCGAAGGGTTAATCGCTTGGCGATGGGGTTGCAATTGACCCGCACCAATAAAAGCTCTGAAACCGTACTGATACTCAATCGAACGCTTGGTTTTCTTAGTGCGGAAGGCCTTGAGATATTCGCCCCGCTCGAAGTAGAGCGATCGCAGATCCGCTAAAATATCAATGTAAAGTCGCGGATCGTATTTCGCCTCAGTTTGCCCAATGGCCAACTCCAAATAATTTACCGCCGCCTCCCACTGTCCCAGTTCCCGCACGCTTTTGGCTAGCAATAATAGATATAAACTCTTATCCGACAGGGGACAAGAGACGGGAGAGGATAGAGAGTTTTGAGTTTTAAAAGATTGCTTTGTTCCTCGCCAGACTAAACCCTGTGAGTAAGCTTCGCCAACCCGATTTTGAGTATTGAGTTTTGAGTTAAAAAAATCAGAAATTCCTTCTTCTCCTTTCCTCTCTCCCCCATCTTCCCCATTGGCTGCTTGATCCAAAATAGCTAAAGCCAATTCAGCTAACTGTCGCGCATGATGCCATCTAAACTCTTGCAGGGCAACCTCAGCCAGAAAGCCGTAATCTTGAGCAAGTTGGCTGGGAGTACCGTAGATAAAATGCAATTGTAAAGAACTTTCCGCGAGAGTTTGCAACTCTCCCCAAGCTTCCAGCCTTTGCAATACCTCTCCCAAATGAGTCGTCACCGCCGCCACTAAGTCAAAACGATTTGCTGCTTCAAACGCATTTCTAGATTCTTCTAAACTCATCCTTGCTTCTTCCAAGTGCAAGCGGTTAGCTACAGGATTTCTGGCAGCTTGGAGGCGTTGGCATAAGGCAATATGAAACAACACTATCCCTTGCCGTTCTAAAAATTGATAATCTGAGATTGGAGATTGAGAAGAAATAACTTCAGTTTGCTTTAGATTGTTTCTTCTATTGCCATACTTCCCATCTCGCAAAACTTCTTGCAGACTAGGCCAACGTGGTTTTAACTTCTCTCCCTCATCTTTGAGTTCTAGTATCCTCTTCTTAGTTTTCTGTTGCCAAAATGCTAAGCTTTGCTGATAATGAATCAAAGCAATTTCTGTTCGATCGCTGATGTAGTAATCGCGACCAATAACAAATTGTAAGCTGGCTTCGAGAGCAGGTTCTAACTCTTGTCCGCGACTTTCCACATCTTTTAATGCTAATTCTAGTTCTTGTCGCCGCCTGGAACCAATTGCCAGGTCGAGAGTATTAACTGGGTTAGAATTAGAGGAGAAAATGGGCGTAGAATCCTTTACCCAGAGGTGAGATCCTGAATTTTGCAGTTTAACTTCACTCGTTTGAGACAAATTTAACTTTGTTTCTGGGAGTTCTCCCTTGGGCTCAGAGATCGCATTTTCCGATTTTGCATTGAGTTTCCCAACAGTAAAAATAGCATCAGCTTGTTGCCTTAAAAAATCCATCAACTCGCTGGTAGCCATTTCAAATTTAATTGTAGCAGCAGCCCAACTTTTGAAATCGGGAGCCAATCGAATCATTTTCGCCGCAATATCATCCGTCACCCACAGCACTAACGGGAAGGCAAAATTTTTGCGAAACTCGTCCCGCACTTGGTTAGTAGATGTTAGTAAGTCATCGATCGCAACCACACTTTCTAGACCAAATACCATTAAAGCAGACTCCGAATCACCACCCATTGACACCAAAGAGCGAGTCTTTACTAACAGCGTAGTGTAGAGTGTTTTGACGGATGTAGCTAGGACTATATCTTGTATTTGAATGGGCGACATTTCCCGGAGTCGTTGCACCATTGAAAACCTTAATTGTTCGTAATTGCAGCGCACTAAAATTAGAGAAAATTGCCCTTGAGACATGGTAATGGAGCGTACCAGAGTCTTTAGCGATCGCTCGTTATAGCTAGCAGTTTCCTCTAGCTTCATCAGATCGGTCATACTTTCTACCTTATTTTGAAATTGTACTGTGATTCCAACTGAAATTCGACTTTTTGCAAAGTTACTCTACAGCTTAAAATCTTTAGCGTAACTGCTGAAGTACAACACATTAAGCCTATTGGCCGCCTCAGCATTTTCAGCTAAAAGTATGTTTACAAAAAATCTATTTAGTTCAGACAAACACAATCCACCCCAAAAATATTCCTAAAGGAATAGGTACTTTAGTTTGAGTATATCTTACTAACTACAGCGCTAAGGGAATTCGCACAGCGCATCAATCCTCTGAAGGGAGTTAGAAGCAAGATACAATACCAAGTAGCAGTTTAAATCATAATTAACTCTGAAAAAGCGTAAAAAAAAGTTAAGTTACGAAATTGCCACTCGAAATTAAAACGTTTAGGCATTAAATTCCCTAATTACAATGAAGAGACCATAAGTATTTAGTTATTTAAGAAAGCAGAAAGAAGATTTATACAGTCAGCTTAGTCCTCCATATTTCACTCTTAATTTAGGTGGAGTTACTTAACAACACCTTGCTACGATCGACCTCAAGTTTAACCTACAACTTCAAGACATTGCTGCCAAGCTTTATATTTCTTAGTCTCTGCTAGTGCTGGATTGATCCCAAACCAGCGTCCCTCATGATCTCGATATTCAAATACAAACATACTTCGCAGTAAAGTTTGGCATTCTTCCTCCCCTGTAATACCAATTTAATATGAAGCTGCATAGAATAAGGCTTCAAGAATGAAATTGTAAGAAGATAACGAAATGATTTGTTCAGGGGTGATTTGTGCCAAAACTTGATTCAGTCGTTCGCGCAATTGAGCAAGTGTCAGAAA
>NZ_JAQMUA010000410.1:0-8890 GCF_028330895.1 Kamptonema animale CS-326
CCCCTCTTCCCCTAGTCCCTAGTTATAATGTTCGCGCCAATTTTACCCCTGGCTCAAGCCATCCCCGTACCGCCTGCCCAACAAGTTATCCTCCCTCCAGAAGTTCCAGCACAGGCAGATGAACTTCTGAATCCGCCGCCGCCGCGCATTCCGCCAAAGGTGGTGATGCAAACTCAAGAAGTCCGCCCTTTACCTGGACAACTAGATAGCATTCCTGTCTTCAATAGCAACAGTCCAGAAATGGTGCAGACAGAAGGTATTTTGCTTTCTACCTTCCCCTCGCAAGGAAAGCAAACACCCTCTGCACACTTGAATTTTCCCTTCAAAGGCCGCTTTGACATATTTAGCCACCACATTGTCAAGGCTAAAACTACTCAACAAACTCGTACTCTCTATCAGGGCATAATTGCCTATAATCCCAATTCTCAACCTGTCAATCTGGATGTATTGCAAGCAGTCAGCTACCTGACTCGACCGGATGCACTATTTGTGAGTTTACCTTCTTATCTTGAAAACCCTTTGGGTACGGTCTTTGCTGGGCCTGGGAGTCGGGTGACAAATGATGTGCTCCGAGGCCGCAGACAAGATAGTTTTCCGGCGGCGATGGAGATTCCTGCGGGTAGAAGTCAGATGTTAATCAATTTGCCGATACCAGTTGGTAATGTAACGCCGTCATCGAATGGCCGCACTACTCTGATGCGCCTTTCGAGTAGTAATTCACTATATATTGCTACTTTAGCGATGTTTGCTCCTTTGGATGCTAAGGGTAAGGAGCAATTTCCGACTTTGGAACAGTGGGAGAAGCTTTTAAAGAGTGGTCGTTTAGCGGGGCCGAGAGATTTGGCTCCTACTTTACCGGGTTTGGCTAGTCCGCGAGTGATTTACGGTCGTGTGGCGGGGGTTGCTGAAGGTTCGCAATGGTTGGCGCGTGTTACGGATAATCCGAAGGTGGATTATTTGAGCGTACCTCAACGGGGAAAGGCGTTTTCTTATGCTTTGAGCACTACTTACACGGGGACTTTCGGGACTGGTCAAATTCAAAGTGCGAAGATGCTGGCTCGTTATCCCGATACTGCTTATTATGCTCACGGTAATTATGGGGTGCAGTATAGTTTGACTTTTCCTTTATACAATCCAGAGAAGCAAGCTAAAACTATTAGTATTGAGATGCAAACGCCGGTGAAGGCGAATAAGCAGGCTGAGGGTCTGATGTTTTACGATCCTCCTGATAATCGGGTATTTTTTCGGGGTACGGTTCGAGTTCTTTATAATGACGATCGCGGGGCGACGCAAAACCGCTATATTCACATCATACAGCGGCGGGGTCAGCAGGGAGAACCTTTGGTGACGCTGAATATGAAGCCTGGGGAACGCCGGGCTGTTCAGGTTGAGTTTCTTTATCCGCCTGATGCTACTCCGCCGCAGGTTTTGACGTTGCGATCGAGTGGTTAATATTGAATTTGGTGATTGGTGATTGATGATTGGTGAGGCGATCGCAGATTTTAAGTTAGATTGTTTTATTTTGGATGTGGATATCTCGACTTTCAACTAATAGAATCCCGGCAACGGGACTGAAACCTTTTTTACACTTGTCTTATTCAAGTGTGACCAGCGCCCCCTGAAATTGTCTTGACTTAAGCGCTTTTTACCCAGGTTAGATGCTAAGATTTTCGCGATCGCGCCAGGCCAATTCATCAACCGTCCATTCTCACACACCCCCAAATGCCCGAAATAGGTTGAACCCTATCCAAAACCCTAGCCATCTCATCAAAGTTTCACAATCATTAATCAATATCAAATTAATTCCCCGTACTGTTTAGATATCAACACAGACGGACTTAAACAAAATGAACCTTCAAAAACGAGCCTTAATTTTAACTCTATCCTTGGTAAGTTTAATCACTATAAGTTATACAGGATTAAAACCTGCTCAAGCTGAAAAACCCGCTACTCAAGGACAGCAACAATCAAGAACAGCCTCAGATTCGGCCAGACAACAACACCAGAAAGAAAATCAGGCCCGTAATGGTAAAGAAAATCAACTGAATCTCACCGACGATCAAAAAGCACAAATTAAGCAAATTCAAGAAGAAACTCGCCAGAGAATTAGTGCAGTTTATACCCCAGAGCAAAAAGAATCGATCGGCAAAGCGAAGCCACATCAAAGAGCTAATTTAAAGCTAAGTGCAGAGCAAAAAGCGCAAATCAAAGCCATTCAAGAAGATGCTAAACGTCAAATGCAAGCAATCCTGACAACTGAACAATCGCAACAGGTTCAGGGACAGCGTTCTTCAAAAGACAAGCACCAACACCAGTCAGCTTCTACTAAACCTGCCTCCGAAAAACGGTAGATGCAGCGCAATTTCTAACTCCTACTCCTTTAGCCATACCCGTCAGCAGACGGGTTTTTTGTTTTTGATTGACAAAATATGAGATAATACTATTTTTTATGGAGAAAAATCATGGCTTATTTATGGTTTAAGGCATTTCACTTAATCGGCATTGTCGTTTGGTTTGCAGGCCTGTTTTATCTGGTACGGCTGTTTGTCTACCACGCTGAAGCTAACCAAGAACCCGAACCGGCCCAGACAATTCTCAAAAAACAGTATGAGATTATGGAGAAACGTCTTTATCACTTGATTACCATGCCGGGAATGACGGTGACAGTGGTAATGGCAATTGGTCTGATTTCCACTGAACCTGATGTTTTGAAAGATAGTTGGCTACATTTTAAACTGCTTTTAGTCGCGCTTTTAATAGCTTATCATTTTTACTGCGGCCGACTCAGAAAAAAACTAGCTGCTAATGAGTGTAAATGGACTGGTCAGCAATTTAGAGCTTTAAATGAAGCACCAACAATTCTTTTAGTATTGATTGTTTTGTTAGCTGTGTTTAAGGGAAGTTTGCCAGTAAATGCTACTGTTTTTGCCGTTGCTGGATTGATTATCGCGATGGTAGCCACCATTCAACTTTATGCTAAGAAACGGCGGGAAGACAAAATTAAATTATCGGGAGAATTGGCTCAAGAATAGTATAAGATAGGACTTACGCTCATGGCTCCAGAAACCGGGTTTTTGAGAGCATCTGTTGGTAACAACGAAGTATTTTCGTCAAAAAACCCGGTTTCTTTGGTTGGGTGCGTAAGTCCTGTAAGAGAGAGCCGATGATCGGGTTTATCCAAAAAGACCTCTCTCCCTACCTCCTTTCCCTACCAGGGAAGAGGGAAATTTCTTTTCTTTCTTTCTCCCCCTTTCCTCCTAGCGAAGGCTGCCGAGGGGTTAAGTCTTTTTTTACACTTCACCCCACAAAACAGCCGCATGATGCCGAATATGATCTTCAATAAAAGTTGCGATAAAATAATAGCTATGATCGTAACCTTCTTGCATCCGCAGAGTTAGCGGTTGTCCCACTTTTTCACAAGCATCCCTAAACACATCTGGCAACAATTGCCCATCAATTATAAATTGATCTGCCGTACCACAGTCAATCAGAATAGGGCGACCATACTGTACTTTTAGTATCAATTTGCTAGCATCATACTCCTGCCACTTCTCTTGATGATCGCCCAGATAATTAGTGAAAATATTTTGACCCCAAGCGGAAAGAGTGGGTGCAGCAATTGGTGCAAAAGCTGAAACAGAAAGGAAGCGATCGGGATTTTTTAAAGCACAAATTAACGCCCCATGACCCCCCATAGAATGACCAAAAATCCCCTGTTTTTCAGCTATTACCGGAAAATGTTCTGCTATTAAATTAGGCAACTCCTCAACCACATAACTATACATTTGATAGTGTGCTTTCCAAGGTTCCACAGTTGCATCAACATAAAAACCTGCACCGCTACCTAAATCCCAGCTTTCATCCTCGCCAGGTATGCCAGTATTGCGAGGGCTAGTATCAGGAACAACCAATATTAACCCATATTTAGCTGCAAATTGTTGCGCCCCTGCTTTGAGCATAAAATTTTCTTCAGTGCAGGTTAAACCAGATAGGAAATAGAGAACTGGTACAGACTGAGATTTAGCCTGCGGTGGCTGATAGATTGCAAACTTCATCTCACTGTTACAACTGTGAGAATGATGACTATAAAAGCCAACTTTGCCGCCAAAACTTGCATATTCTTTCTGCAATTTAGGAGATTCAGACATAATACCCATGATTGATGTAAGTGAGAAATCAGAAATTAGAAATCAGGATTCAGAAGATATCGATCAAAACGTAATAATAGTGCGAATTGACTGACCTTTGTGCATCAAATCAAAAGCTTCATTAATCCGCTCCACTGGCATCACCTGAGTAATTAAATCATCAATATTAATTTTACCATCCATGTACCAATCAACAATTTTAGGAACGTCAGTCCGACCCCTCGCACCACCAAAAGCCGTCCCCTTCCACACCCGCCCAGTTACTAACTGAAACGGCCGCGTACTAATTTCTTGACCAGCTCCAGCCACCCCAACAATTACACTTACTCCCCAACCTTTATGACAGCATTCTAAAGCTTGCCGCATGACATTAATATTGCCGATACATTCAAAAGTGTAGTCGGCTCCGCCTTTAGTTAAATCAACTAAGTAAGGGACTAAATCACCTTCAATTTCTTTAGGGTTTACATAGTGCGTCATCCCGAATTTCTCGGCTAGCTCTCGCTTAGCGGGATTGATATCTACGCCGATAATCATGTTAGCGCCCACCATCCGAGCGCCTTGAATGACATTCAAACCCACGCCGCCTAAACCGAAAACTATAATATTCGCTCCTGGTTCTACTTTCGCAGTATTAATAACGGCACCGACACCAGTTGTAACGCCGCAACCAATTAAACAAACTTTATCAAAAGGGGCATCTTCTCTAATTTTGGCTACCGCAATTTCTGGCAATACAGTATAATTAGCAAAGGTTGATGTTCCCATGTAGTGATGAATCATTTCTCCGCCAATTGAAAATCTACTACTACCATCGGGCATCAGACCGCGCCCTTGAGTAGAGCGAATTGCTTGACAAAGATTCGTTTTTCTGCTAAGACAGTATTCACAATTACGGCATTCTGGAGTGTAGAGAGGAATGACGCGATCGCCAACTTTCACGCTTGTAACACCTGGCCCAATTTCTGCAACAATTCCCGCTCCCTCATGGCCTAAAATAGCTGGAAATAAACCTTCAGGATCGTTACCAGAAAGCGTGTAAGCGTCAGTGTGGCAAACACCTGTAGCCTTGATTTCTACTAGCACCTCACCCTCTTTTGGCCCCTCAAGCTGTACAGTTTCAATACTTAGTGGTTTGCCTGCACTGAAAGCGACTGCTGCTTTAACATCCATGTTTTTGCACCTTTAGTATATTTGTAACGCCGCCCTCTGGGCAGTTAAATTACCGCCCAGAAGGCGGGGTTACGTAATTGCTAGTCAATTTACTTACTCTTCTGTATTCTATAACTAAATCTCAAAATAGCAAATACTTATTATGGCAAAAATAATCGTAATTACGGGTGTAAGTCGGGGTCTTGGTCTTGCCATGACGGAAAAGTTTATCGAATTAGGTAACACTGTTTGCGGGTGCGCTCGTTCTCCAGAAGCAGTAGAAAAACTCAAGGAAAAATATGGTTCACCTCACCATTTCACTTGCGTAGATGTCGCGAATGAATCTCAAGTAAAATCTTGGGCAGAACAATTGCTAGCAACTTGTCCGCCCCCCGATTTGCTGATTAACAATGCGGCAATAATCAACCCTCTCGCACCTCTTTGGCGCGTAAGCAACGAGGAGTTTTCCAATTTGATTGATGTTAATATTAAAGGTGTAGCTAACGTAATTCGCTACTTTGTCCCAGCTATGCTCTTAGTAAAAAGTGGCATTATTGTCAACTTCAGCTCTGGTTGGGGGCGCTCTACTTCCCCAGAAGTTGCCCCTTATTGTGCTTCTAAATGGGCAATTGAAGGACTTACTCGCTCATTAGCTCAAGAATTGCCAGAAGGCATGGCAGCAATTCCCCTAAATCCTGGCATTATTCATACTGAAATGCTGGAAATTTGTTTCGGTGAAGAGGCGGCAAATTATACATCGGTGCAAGAATGGATAGAAAAAGCTGTGCCTTTTTTACTTAAGTTAAAATCTTCAGATAACGGTGCATCTTTGACAGTTCCTTCTTAAGACAATACCTTTGCTTCTACATTTTTTGAACTTAACAGGAATCTCAAATTGTAAGGTGGGCGCTCGCCGCAACAAGCTTGTAAATAATAGTAGAAGATAGTTGTCGGCGAGCGCCCACCCTACGTTTAATTATGTCCGACTACTTAACAGGAGTAAGATCAATGAATAACGAACAGATTAAAATAGATCCTCTAACCAAACTAGCGAACAGAAGTCAATTCAATAAATATCTTGAGCAACATTGGCAACACCTAGCACTAGAACAAAAACCACTGTCTCTGATTATGTGTGATATTGACTGCCTCAAAACCTATAACGATCGTTATGGGCACAGCATCGGCGATGATTGTATATGTCAGATTGCTAGCAGTATTCGGGATACTGCCATCAGTTTAGTTGCTACAGCAATAACAGCAAGATACGGAGGAGACGAATTCTGCGTGATTTTGCCTAATACTGATGTAAATGATGCAATTCAAATTGCAGAGAAAATACGCTCAGAAGTCAACGCTTTGCAAATTCTTAATGAATCTCCTGACTTGTCTAGGTTTGTATTATCCAAGTTTGTTACACTTAGTTTGGGTGTAAGCACGACTATTCCTGACATTAATGTATTACCAGGAGAACTACTTAGAGCAGCAGATACAGCAATCCAAGAAGCCAAAAATGATGGACGCAATCGCGTTATATTCAAAGAATTTACTGCGTAAAATACCTTCGCTCATCTCTTGGTATTTAGGGAATCAAAAATTAAAAATTGCTAGTCGTGAATTGTGCCATCCGGCATAGTTGCGCCTTGCAAATTAACATCATTTAGATTCACTCCCGCCATATTAGCACCTCTGAGATTAGCCCCCATCAAATTAGCGCCTGTAAAGTCAACTTTACTCAGATTTGTCCATCTAAAATCCGTCCCGCTCAAGTCAGCAAAACTCAGATTAGCTCGGAAAAGATAAGCTCCATTTAAGTGAGCGCCACTCAAATTAGCTTTATATAAATTCGCTCGATAAAGGTGTGCGTCTACCAGTTCAGCTTCATAGAGATTAGCTTGAGTAAGATTGGCATTACTAAGGTTAGCTCCTATCAAGTAAACCTTCATCATTACCGTTCCAGTTAAATTAGCCTCACCTAAATCTGCTCCTCTCAAATTAGCACCGCTCATGTCAGCACCGATTAAATTGGCTGCGTTCAAATCTGCTCCCCCGAAGTCAGTTGATTGGAGGTTAGCGCCTGTCAAATTAGCTGCAATTAAACTAGCATCAATTAATTCTGCAAATGAAAGGTTCGCCAGACTCAGGTTCGCATCTTTCAGGTTAGCACCCATTAATTTCGTGTTGCTTAAATTCGCCCTAAAAAGGTTTACTCCGACGAAATTAATGCCTTTTAAATTAAACTCTCTGAGGTTGGATTCGCTCAAATCTGGTTCTATATTCCCGTTGCGGTTTCGCCAATAAATCCACCGATTTACACCCAACTTTAGCAGTGCTAAATGCTCTGTATTTGCCATAATAAATTAAATCCCCACTCCACAATTAAAAGTTTAAAATCCACCTATTCATTCCGCCCAAAACCAGAATTATCGCGACCAGCTACGCTTTCAATAGCAACTCGCGCTGCACTAGAACCCGCCAAAATATCCCGTTCTTCTCCCCCTAAATAAAGCCTTCCGAAACTGCCGACAGCCTGAACTTCTAATATATTAATTGAAGCCGCCTTTTCTGCCTCATTTGCAGCTAATGCCGCATAAGCAGCCGGTTCTACTTCAAATACATAAAGCGTTTGCCCTGCTAATAGCAATTGTCCCCGCCGCGTGCGGTTAATTAATTGTGTTTGGTGAGCATCAATATTGCGGATAATTTGGCTAGAAATTACTCGCGGTTTAATACATTCCTCCCTCCGAACTCCCAAAGCCTCCAAAATTGCCTTGCCAGCGGCCCGCGTTTCTCCTTGGCGGCTAGAATGAACCTCTAAAAGACCATAAAGCCTTTCTACAACTTGTACTCCAGGGCGCACGGAGGCAGATTTCAGGGCGATATCTGTAATCTTATTAATTTCAATTCCTGGTGATATTTCTATCCACAGCGACGCATCCCCTGGTAATGGTAAAAACCCGGCAGATACAGTGCCAATATAAGCCGCGTGTTGCGGCTGTAAGCTGTCTAGAAATACATAGCTGCGTAACTCTATTCCCAAAGTTTTTATCTCCACCCATTAGGGTACAACTATTAGATTGCTTGCAATAATATCTGGACGCTTGAAATCGCTACTAGACTATTGAAGTCCACCTGCGCTGGCTGTGGATTTTTTGCAAGCCGCATATTAAACACGCAACTCTTCAGTGTACCTCACTTTTTGCACCATTTTCTTCAAGATCCTTTTTTTCCCTCTCTTGAAAGACATAACCCCCCAACCCCTCGACAGCAAGGGAAGGGGGAGTAATTAATACTATTAAACTCAAAGAGAATTAATAGTTAAGAATTTTTTCCTCTCTCCTTGCTGTCGAGGGGTTGGGGGAGAGGCCAAACAAATTTTGGGGCAGCAATGGAACAGCCCGCCCCTATTAGGGGAGGGTTAGAGAGATGTAGGGATAAGGCTGAGGGTAGTCTAGAAATGCGGTTTCTTTCGGAAACAAGACAGTTAAGTAGGTGAACATAAATAAACGCTATAAATTGTAAGGTGGGCGCTCGCCGATAATCATCTCTGGCTATGAATTACAAGCGATTGGCGGCGAGCGCCCACCCTA
>NZ_JAQMUA010000411.1:0-18178 GCF_028330895.1 Kamptonema animale CS-326
GAGAGGGGAAGAAGGGCTAAGGGGGGCTAGGGAATAGGGGCTAGGGGGTAGGAATAGAATCAAGGGTGGAAGGAAACCAGAATGTCCTAACTACCTTGGGGTTGCTATACCAGAAATTCGCTATGGGCGGCTACAAAAACGATTTAGGATCTGAAATGCACCGACTTTAGACGGGAAAAGTATCCAAAATGGTTGCATTCCGGTATCGCAATTAGGGCTAGTTCCATTTCTTTGGTGGGACTCTCGGTACTTAAATTGGTTGAACAGTACCATAACATCAGCAGGTGTTCAGTTTGAATTTTCCTAGCCAAGCTGCTGAGGGTAGAATACCGAAAAATCAGACTGGCACTAGGGCCTTGTAAGGAGGCGGGTCTAAAAAAACATAACATCTATCAAAAAGATTGAGAAATCAGCGATCGCACGAGGAAATCCAGAAGCAGGAAGCACTTGCCTTTGTTAGCAACTTGATTAATTTCCATTGAATTATGCCACAAGCAGACAATTGGATCGGGAATAATCGCTTCTGAGTGCAAGTGCCAAAGCAGCACTACCTCTGGAAATTAACTACGACAGGGCATCTCGACTAGCCACAGAATGGAGACTTTAATCTACTAATACTGCTTCACTGTCACCACCTTTTTGGTTAAGAGCGATCGCCATCCAATTCAAAATTTCTTGATTTACTCGTTCTGGGCATTCATCATGGGGGCAGTGGCCCGCATTTTCTAACTCAACGAGCTTTAAGTTAGCGTTGTACTCCATGAACTGACGGGGACGGGCGAAGCGGGGCGGGATCATCCGATCTTGTTGACCCCAGATTAACAATATAGGAATTTTTAATAAAGGCAAAACTGTCTTGACACCAGGCCCGAATTGTGAACTGCCGACGGCTTTAAACAGAGCACAAAAAGCACGGGCGGAACCGCGATCGCGACTAGGCCCTGATAGAATTTCTACCAATTCGTCGCTAATGGCATCAGGATTGGCGTAGGCAAAGCTCACCCAGCGACGGACAAGGGCAGGGCGGCGGACAAAGTAAAATAGAGCTCTGAGCACTGGCGGGGAAGCAAAAATGTTCTCAACTGCCGCGATCGCAGGTTGCAACCACAGGGGTACTGCCTCAGCACGCACAGATGGATCGGGCAAACTAATCATCACAATTCCAGCTACCATATCAGGGTGAGCTGCTGCGGCTGCCAGACAAATCAGCGAACCAATCGAGTTTCCCACTAAAACTACTGGTTGTCTGATAAAAGTCTGCCAAAACTCGTAGACTTGAGCCACCCAGATAGAGACATCATAGTTGGCAGGAGCTTTCTGCGAAGCCCCAAACCCCAACAAATCTAATGCGTACACAGTATGGAACTCAGCAAGTTGAGCCAGATTGTGCCGCCAGTGACCAATGGAAGCCCCAAATCCGTGCAGCAAAATCAAGGGCGTTCCCGACTTAAAATTTTGGCTTTCCTCTTTGTCAAAAGGAAATTGGGGGGAGTAAGATTTTAGAGTGTTGATTTCCTCTATTGCTTCTGCTCCCCCGCCCCCCCGCTCAAGAGTTCCCTGAGTTTCCTGGGATTTTTGCTCTAGTTGGGAAAGTTGCCCGCTTGCCCGCAGATAAGTGTACCGAGTTTGCCAACCCCGCCAAACCCAGTCTCTTTGAAGTCCAATCCTTTGATGCCAATGTCCAGAAGTGGTCAAATTTGCCTCAAGTCTCAACATAAATTTACAATCTTCTATCTTTTATTCTAGTGGGGGAGATGGGGAAGATGGAGAAATGGGTGAGGATGCGGAGAGGGGAAGGATGGACAGTAGTACACAGATCCAAAAATTTCTGACTTTATTTAACTCAGAACTCAAAACTCACCCCCCTTAGCGCGCGATCGAACCTTTTATTTTTAAGCGATCTGGGGATTTTAGATTAAATATAGACAGAAACTTAGTCATAGTGAGTAGAATGGCAATACAAGGAAGCCACATTAATCAATCAAGAGCTTGCATAAAACTTAAATGCCTGTGATCGAAAAAAGACAAAACCGCAATCAACCTCAGATCAATGACAACATTCGATTCCCCAAAATTCGGGTCATCGATACCGATGGTGCTCAACTGGGGATAATGCTTCCTCAAGATGCCCTGCGGCTGGCGGAGGAAAAAGACCTTGACCTCGTTCTTCTCAGCGACAAGGCCGATCCGCCTGTATGTCGGATCATGGACTACGGTAAATTTAAGTTCGAGAAGGACAAGAAAGAGCGTGAAGCTAAGAAAAAGCAGCACACAGCCGATGTCAAGGAAGTGAAAATGCGGTACAAAATTGAGGAACACGACTATCAAGTACGTCTTTCTCAAGCCGACCGCTTTCTCAAAGCTGGGGATAAAGTCAAAGCCACGATTATGTTCCGAGGTCGGGAAATCCAACACAGTAACCTAGCAGAGGACTTGCTTAAACGGATGGCAACTGATTTGCAGGAACTGGCAGAAGTGCAGCAAGCTCCTAAAAAAGAGGGACGGAGCATGATGATGCTCCTATCTCCGAAAAAATAGTAGGGGAGGGGGAGCAGGGGAGCGGGGGAGCAACTTAATCAATTAAAAATTAAAAATGCAAAATTAAAAATTGTAAGATTTAATTTTTAATTTTTAACTTTTAATTGATCGGAGGGGAGCGGGGGATCTGTTGAGCGGGGGAGCAGAGGAGCAAGGGAGCAGGGGTAGCTAAATCCTCCCCAGTCTCTCAGTCCCTCCATCTGTCCCTCTCCCAGTACCCCAGTCTCCCAATTCCCACTCCCTCGATCGATCGGGGACAAGCTACTACATAGGGATAAAATGCTGCATGGAACTGACAAATCAGCGGTTGACCAAAAACCGGTTCGGACAGGGATTATTGCGATCGCTCAATCTCCGTCCTGAAGAAGTAGAGCGGACTCTGCTGATGTTCGCAGTCTACACTGTCACCTCCATAGGCTTGATCTGGCTGGAACTCAGCACGATCAGCCTATTTTTAGACGAATATGGAGCCGACAAACTCCCCTGGATATACATAGCTACTGCGGCTACAGGCTCAGGCTTAGGCTTTACCTATTCCTGGCTGCAAAAAATCATCCCCCTGCGGCGGGTGATTGTAGTCGTACTCCTATTTATGGCAATCCCCCTGTTCCTCTTTCGCCTTGGTATCGGGGCGAAAGATATCCCGCTTAACTTCGGGCTACTGACCCTGAAATTGGGATTTATTACCCTATTCATGACATGGCTGTGGGTAGAAGCTTGCTATAACCTGAGCGACCTCAATACCTCGATCACGTCGAATCAACTATTTAATATCCGTGAAATCAAACGCACTTACCCCATAGTCAGCAGCGGCTACTTAGTAGCTGGGGTAATCTCAGGTTTCTCCCTGCCTTTACTTCTTAAATTTATCGGGCTGGATAACGTTACTCTTGTATCTGGCGTAATGGTAATTTGTGGGGCAGGTATCCTGTTTTACCTATCAGAAAGCTACGAACAAGCTTTCCCTGATACTGCCCGTTGGGTAGACGATGAAGATGACGATGAGGATCAACCAGACTTCAGTGCAGGCAGTGTTTTCGGCCCGCTACTAGGTTACATTATTCCTCTTGTCGGCTTCTTCGTAATGGCTGAAGTTTTATATGTATTTGTAGATTTTGAATTTTTTACGCAAATAGAACTGCAATATCCTGAAGATGACGGCGGTAGCGAAATTGCCAAATTTTTAGGCTTATTGGAAGGTGCAATTAGTGTCTGTCAGGTGGGTACTCAGTGGTTTGCTTCTAGCCGTCTGGTAGATCGGATTGGTGTATTCGTGACCGCAATGATTCTCCCCGCAGGAGCGGCGATCTTAGGCGTACTCTCTTTTGTAGGAGCAATCACTGGGATATTTTCTGTGTTTGTGGGGATGGTAATCCTGAGAGTTTTAGATGAATTGCTACACTATACTCTCCAAGAAACCAGCGGGCCGGTGTTGTTTCAACCCATACCAGATAGCACGCGCAATTACGTACAGACAATAGTTAATGGTGTAGTAGAGCCTTTGTCAACTGGTGTGACTGGGGCCTTTATCCTGCTAGTTGTTTGGATTAGTGGCAAGCTATTTTCGTTTGAGAATAGCCGGGATCTTCAGAATGCCCAAGGTTTAATATTGGTAGGGGCGATTGTGGTGAGTGCCGCAGTCTGGCTGGG
This sequence comes from Kamptonema animale CS-326, assembly GCF_028330895.1. Lineage (NCBI taxonomy): Bacteria > Bacillati > Cyanobacteriota > Cyanophyceae > Oscillatoriales > Microcoleaceae > Kamptonema > Kamptonema animale. The sequence goes on from NZ_JAQMUA010000411.1 coordinate 4,189, forward strand.
GATTATTTGGGTTATCCGCTCTCAATATGTTGGTCTGTTGGTAAAAAGTGCCGAACGGGGGCGCTTGGGATTTTCGGATGTAGATTTACCTACTCTTAAAAAAGCTGTAATCGCAACTCTAGAACAGCCTAGTCCAGAAGAAGATAAACGCTCTTGTATTGAACTACTGAGCCAAATAGACCCGAAAAATGTGGGGCAAGTCTTGGCTCCTCTGCTGGCAATTCTGCCTCCTTCATTGCAGCGACAGAGCTTGGAAACAATGCTCAATCACCCGAATCCAGATTATCTCGAACCAGTACGCTCTCTAACTGAGCGGGATTTGCCTCCAGAAGTTTTGGCCTTAGCTCTACGCTATGTCTGGCTGACGGAACCGGAACCAGATATCAGCCAATTACGCCCTTATCTGCAATCGACTGTAGATCCTGTGGTGCGGGGTACAGCCGCAGCTTTGATTATGCGTCGGGGCGATCGCGAACAAAAAGCAGAAGCAACAAATACTCTGCGGCGAATGCTCACAAATAAACAAGAGCGGGAACGGGTAATGGGTACGAGGGCTCTGGGAGAAGCTGACTACTTGCAAGGGCTACGCCTCTATATCCCTAACTTACTCCAAGATGAATCCCTGCGCGTTCGCTGTGCTTTGCTAGAAGCGATCGCCTCTACTCACCTAGAAGAATACTACCCATCCCTGTTGCGGGGTCTATCTTACAAATCCACCCGCGAAGCTGCTCTTCAAGCCCTAGTTCGCCTAGAAAATGACGCAATTCCCCTGTTAGTAGATTTAGCCAATGATATCCATAAATCTGACTTAGTACGGCTCCAAGCTTGGACAGCGATCGGTCAAATTGGCACGCTTCCAGCTCTCGATGCTTTGGTAAGTCATGGGATGACAGCTTGGGGTAAATCCCGCCGTAATATCCTCCGCATCCTGCTGAAAATGCCCAGAGAAGCGGGAATTGAAGGCGTGTTAGACCGCATGGGCCGTAGTGGTTTGGAATTGTTAATTGACCAAGAGCTGATGTTTATCGGTCAGATTTATGCAGCTACGATCGATTTTTCGAGGATGACGAGCCCACAGCAGGTAGAAGAGAGCGATCGCTCTGATAATTCTGGACAATTAACCGCAGACTATGCAGAATTGCTAAGGCGCGCTCTGCGGGGGCTAGAATCCGATGCCATTGAACGCTGCTTTTTACTGATGAAGTTCCTTTATCCTTTGGACGCAATACAAGCCGCTGCTTTTAATATCCAATCTGAATCTAAGTCCAATATGGCACGAGGTCTGGAAATTCTGGATAATACTGTTGATTTGCCTAATAAGCGAGCGCTCATTAACATCCTCGATCGCCACTCTGAGCAAGAAAAATTGCAAGGGCTTTCGGAGCTATTAGCTTATAGACCCCTAGCTCCGAGCGATCGCTTACGCCGTTTATTGGATCTGCGCCACTTCCTTTCTGACTGGGCCTTGGCTTGCTGCTTTCACTTGGCGCGGGAGTCTCGCTGGAGTCTGACGGCGGAACAGACTTTAGTCTGTTTGCGCCACCCAACGGGGTTTGTGCGGGAAGCAGTACTCGCCTACTTGAGAATTGCTTCCCCCCGCGCTCTGGTGGAATTGCTACCGATGCTGCAAAATGATGCCGATCATCTCGTAGCAGCTCAAGTTCAGCAGATGATGGGAGAGTTGGGTGTCAGTTCCCATAAATCTCACGTTGCTCCAGGGTAGGAGGAGAGGGCGATCTCAAGATTTCCCTTTTCCTTTGTCCTTTCCTTCCCAGTTAACAGTTAACGGTTAACGGTTAACAGTTAACGGTTAATAGTTAACAATTTTAAAATCCACAATGGCTTATGTTAACCAGCGTTGAACGCCTATTATTTGTCAGGGGAGTTCCGATTTTTAAGGAACTGCGAGATGATTTTCTTGTGCGTCTAGCATCTGTGATGGACGAGCTTTCTTTTCCATCTAAATACAGCATTTTTACTGAAGGTCAAGAAGGGCGATCGCTTTATATTGTTGTTTCTGGTAAAGTCAGAGTACATATAGGCGATCGCGACCTAGCACAGTTAGAACAGGGTACTTTTTTTGGCGAAATGTCCCTGTTTGACGCTGAACCGCGTTCGGCTTCGATCACGACTATTGAAAAATGCGAGTGTTTGATGCTGACTCAGATGCAGCTCTACGATGCTATTGATGAAACGCCGGGAATTGCTGTCAATATTATCCGTCTACTCTCGCGTCGCATTCGCGAACTCAATCAAAAAATCAATGCTAAACAAGCAGCCGAACACCAAGCTGAAGTTGCTAAAGTTAATTGAGAATTAAAAGTTAAAAATTAAAAATTAAGAGCGAATTAGCAATTTTTAATTTTTAATTTTTTAATTCTCCATCTGGGTTGTAGGGTGAGCGCTGAGAGTTAAGATATTGCTGGCGCTCAGGGTATACATTAGGGAAGCACTCATCCTACAACTATTACTAATCCATAGACTTACGCACACTTGTGCAGTAAAGCCGCCTTCTAGGCGGTAGAGAAACCGCGCCTGTTGGCGACCGTACCATGATTTGGCGTAAGTCCTGTAATCGATGACAGCCAGCAAAAAATGAAATACACAAGCAAAACCCGCCAGAGCGGGTTTAAATAAAAAGAGTAAAAATCAGCTCTTAAACCAGGCGAAAAATAAAAGGATAACGGTAAGGCTGATCGGGATCTGCCAAAATTTTGACAATAGCCAAAATTGGCATTACCCAACTGATAATTCCCAACAAAACCAATAGCGGGAAACCAATTAAAACCCAAATCAGCACCCCAGCAACTGCACCGTAGATGTAGAGGTTAATGTGAAAATTGAGAGATTCTTTGGCATTATCCTTAACCACTGGGTCATCGGATACTAGCAAAATAGCTATGGGTATGCCGATAGACACAAGTGTAGCGCTGAAAAATATCGCCCCGTGACTCAAACCTGATAGTAGTTTCCGCTTGTCGGAGTCGTACATATTAGCCTCCATCTCCTTTTGTTATAAGTTTCCTTTTTACACAACTTTAGCACAGCCTCGCCCCTCGAAGCTGTTCCATTGTTCCATTTTTAATTTTTAAGACTATATGGCCTCAGCAACAGGAAGACCAGAAATCAACTTTTTATTACTTGGCTGTCGAACTGGAATCTCGATCGCAAATTCTGCGCCTTCTCCTGGTGCAGAAATGCAGTACAACTGACCGCTGTGTTTTTCTACTACAATCTGATAGCTAATGGATAAACCCAGACCAGTTCCCTTGCCTACTTCTTTAGTAGTAAAAAAGGGGTCAAATAGCTTACTCCGCACTTCCTCAGTCATTCCCGGGCCATTGTCTTTAATTTTAATAGCGATGCGATCGCTATCTATAACTTCAGTCCGGATCCAAATCGTAGGTAATTGAGCATTCAGTGTTGGGGATTGTTGTTCTTGCTTTTTATGCTTGACTCTTAGTTCATGTAAAGCATCGATCGCATTAGCAAGTAGATTCATAAAGACTTGGTTCAACTGTCCGGGACAACACTCGATCGAAGGCAAGCTACCGTAGTCTTTAATAACTTGAATGCTTAACTCTTCTGGTTTTTCCTTAAGATTATTTTGCAAGATCAGCAGCGTACTGTCAATACCTTCATGAACGTTAACTTCTTTAACTTCTGATTCGTCGAGACGTGAGAAGTTTCGCAGGGACAAGACAATAGAGCGAATTCGCTCAGTTCCTAGTTTCATTGAAGACAACAACTTCGGCAAATCTTCACTGATAAATGCTAAATCTATATTGTCGATCCGCTCTTGAATTTCGGGAGCGGGTTTGGGATAGTATTTTTGGTAAAGTTCCACTAAATCTAATAAATTTAGGGCGTAGTCACTGGTATAGTTAATATTGCCATGAATAAAATTGATCGGATTGTTAATTTCGTGGGCAACACCGGCTACCATCTGACCTAGAGAGGACATTTTTTCAGTTTGGATCAGATGAGCTTGAGTTTTTTGTAACTGCTGCAAAGCTTGCTCTAATTCTTCTGCTTGAGCTTGAGCGTGGAAAGCTACTTGGCGAGTTTGGCTGTAAATTTCAGCTTGATCGAGTGCGATTGCTAATTGATTTGTCACTGCTTGCAAAAGTTCTACTTCACTGTCTGGCCATACCCGCACACAACTCTGATGTCCGCACACTAAAACCCCTATTTCTCCCGACTGGGTTTGAATTGGCAAGGAGAGATAAGAAATCATACCAAAAGACAGTAAAAATTTCTGCATTTCTAGCTCACATAACGTACTAGCATCATTAACTCGGATGATTGATAGTTGTAGTAAACGATCTGTCCAACGACCGATTTGTTTGCTAGAATAGAAACCAATATAACTCTCTAAAATTGGATCTTTGGCTTCATTTACTACTTCCCAATAGCAATTTTCTATCGGCAATATTTGGCATTTTGGTCGGGAGTTATCGGGAGGATTAGTAAAATCGTTGACTGATAGTTTTTTTTCCTCTTGGTCAAGCTTTTTAGTGATTTCGAGTATATTTTCTGCCGCAGACTTAGCCGTTAATTCTTTTGTTGTGGGACGATACCATAAAAAATAGCAGCGGTCAATTTGCAACAAATTTCTAATTTGATTTACGGTTGTTTGTAAAATAGTATCAAGGTCGAGAGAATTGCGAATTTGACTAGCTAAACGGTTGAGTAATTCTTCGTGCTGAGCGAGTTGTCTAAATTGAATCTCTGACTGCTGAAGTGCTAGCTGAACTTGTTTGCGATCGCTGACATCTAGCGCCAAACCAATCAAACCAATTGCCTTGCCAGATTCACATTTAAGCTTAGCTTTGATGATTTCTAAATCGTGAAATTTACCATCTACAAAAAGCAGAGTTTCTTCTGAGTGATGAGGTGCGTCTTGACTCCAGCAAGCTGTATCAGATGCTATGGAGTTTACAGACTCTTCTTCACCTAGAATTTCTGAATAGTGAGGAACCTCTAAAAAGCGAGACTCAGTAACTCCCATATCTTCACAAAAAGTCTTATTCACGAATTGCATTTTGCCTTTTGTATCTGTCATCCAAATCCAAATCGGAGCGTGGTCTAGAATAGTTCTCAAGGTGCGCTCTTGGTTGACTAACCCTTCCTCTGCTCGCAGTCTATCGCTGATGTCAAGAACTAGGGACAAAATTGACACCAAAGTTCCAGACTCATCCATAAATGCGGAGTTATACCACTCACAGTAAATAATAGAATTGTCCTTAGTATAGTTGCGGTGTTTACTAATATTACGAGGTTCACTGCCGTAGAGAAGTTTAAGCATGATTAAGCTGACGGCTTCTGCATCTTCAGGATGAATTAATTGCCATTCCGCAGGGTGTTTTCCGATTACTTCATCAGCCTTCCAACCAAAGATTTTTTCGGCTTGCCGCGACCACCGCTTCACCCGAAATTCACTATCCCATTCTACCACTGCCACAGGCGAATTTTCGACATGAAAAGTCAATTGCTGATAAGCTCGATCTAGTTCTAATCTTGCCTGCTGGCGCTCCTTAATTTCTATTTCTAGTTTCCTGTTAACGGCTGCTAGTTGTGCTGGACTTGGAAGAGCTAAGATTTTAGGAATTAACCACACTAAGAGTACGGCTACACAGGCAGAAATAATAGCTGTAAACGCATTGAGGAAACCCGCCAGCCAATAGGTGGGATGCCATAGCGTCCAGATATTCATGAGGTGTCCCGTGCCACAGGCAACAATGAAACTGCCAAACAAAAGAAATATCCAGTTGAAAGGCAAATCGCCGCGCTTGCGGACTAAATGTACTAAGGTTAGAGGAATGGAATAGTAGGAGAGAGCGATTATTGCATCCGAAACTACGTGAAGCCTGACTAATCCCGGCTTCCATAGATAGCAATGACCGTGAGGAATAAACTGTCCTGCGGTAAAAAAATTATGCCAATTATCGAGCATGATTCTTGCCTTTACTTGCCAGAGATTAAGAGTCGGTAAGTAGATGATAATTAAAAAGGATTGCTTGTTGTCGTGTCTTATGTCACACCCTATGATTGTAAATGATAAATCATTTTACTAAATAAGAGAGTTGAATGGTTCGCACTATCAATCCGTTTTTATTACCCTTTCTAAGCTCTAATGTCAATGACTTATTATTTTGTATTAAGGTTTACTTTCTTGATGGTAAATTTGGTAAAATCTGATTTAGTAATATTCCTTAATTACAATCACTGTGAGTAGAAATCACAAGGAAGTATTTTCGTTAAAAAACCCGGTTTCTTTGGTTGGCTGCGTAAGTCCTGTAAAACTCAATTATACATAGTAAATAATATGATTATACAAACTTATTGTCCAGCTTAAATTGGTATGACATTTATGGTTTAGCTTAACCGATCGCCGATCGAGGTGTTGGCGCTCACGCAAGTATAGCGATCGCGATCGCACCTTACTATTGACCCCAGTACCCAATCCTGCCATCCAAAATCCCCCTTCTCACGCGCACCCCTTAAGCAAGCGACAATCAAGAGTACCAATAATTCCTATAATAAAGACTGGGCCAAGATTTTTCCCTGTAATTCTTCTATGACCACAGAGCTTGAGACAGAACTGCAAACCGCTGTTGAGCGTCGTCGCAACTTTGCGATTATCTCCCATCCTGACGCGGGTAAAACCACTCTCACAGAAAAACTGCTGCTGTACGGAGGTGCGATTCACGAAGCGGGTGCAGTCAAGGCGCGGCGAGCCCAGCGTCACGCTACCTCAGACTGGATGGCGATGGAACAACAACGGGGAATTTCAATTACTTCTACAGTTTTGCAGTTCGAGTATCAAAAGTATCAGATCAATTTACTCGATACTCCCGGACACCAAGATTTTAGTGAAGATACTTACAGAACTTTGGCCGCCGCTGATAACGCAGTGATGCTAGAAGATGCGGCGAAAGGTTTAGAACCACAAACACGGAAATTGTTTGAAGTTTGCCGAATGCGCGGTTTGCCCATATTTACATTTTTCAATAAACTCGACAGGCCGGGGAGAGAACCGCTGGAATTGTTGGATGAAATTGAGAAAGAATTGGGTTTGCAGACTTATGCGGTGAATTGGCCAATAGGAATGGGCGATCGCTTTAAAGGCGTTTACGATCGCCGCCAAGGTCAGATTCACTTATTTGAGCGTGCGGGACACGGTTCGCGGGAGGCGATCGATACAGTTATAGAGTTAGGCGATCCTCGTATTGAAGAACTGTTAGAGAAAGACCTTTACTATCAACTTAAAGATGACCTAGAACTTTTAGAAGCAGCCGGTTCCGAACTCGATTTAGAGTTAGTTCGCGCTGGGAAAATGACACCCGTATTCTTTGGTAGTGCCATGAGTAACTTTGGGGTGGAGTTATTTCTGGAGGCTTTTCTAGATTATGCCCTCAAGCCTGGAACTCACAAAAGTAGTATGGGCGAAATGCCACCAACTTACCCAGAATTTACTGGTTTTGTGTTTAAACTGCAAGCAAATATGGACCCGAAACACCGAGATCGAGTGGCATTTATTCGGGTTTGTACGGGCAAATTTGAGAAAGATATGACAGTGAATCACTCTCGTACTGGTAAAGTTGTACGATTGTCAAGACCTCAAAAGTTATTTGCCCAAGATCGGGAATCCATAGAAGTTGCTTATCCTGGGGATGTAATTGGTTTGAATAATCCGGGAGTATTTGCAATTGGCGATACGATTTACAACGGTCAAAAACTAGAGTATGAAGGAATACCCTGTTTTTCACCCGAACTTTTTGCTTATTTGAGAAATCCCAATCCTTCCAAATTTAAGCAATTTCGCAAAGGTGTTTCTGAGTTACAAGAAGAGGGGGCAGTACAAATTATGTACTCCGCAGACGATGCTAAACGCGATCCAATTTTAGCCGCTGTTGGGCAATTACAATTTGAAGTAGTGCAATTCCGAATGCAGAATGAATATGGCGTAGAATCGCTGTTAGAATTATTGCCTTTTACCGTTGCTCGTTGGGTTGATGGTGGTTGGGATGCGCTGGAAAAAGTGGGGCGATTATTTAATACAGTGACAGTCAAAGATGGCTGGGGGCGACCAGTTTTACTGTTCAGGAATGAATGGAATTGTCAACAAGTGGAAGGCGATCATCCGGCATTGAAATTGAATAAGATTGCGCCTGTAGTTTCTGGTTTAGAAATTACTGATAATTGATGCCAAATCCGGGTTTACTACCCCCTTTATTGTCATTGTTTGCTGTGTTCTGCGCGTCAAGCGTAGCACAGTTGCAAGGCACAAAGCAATCGCCTAGTCTCTGCGATTGCTTCGCTCCGCTCGCAATGACGACAGTACAGAACTTACACTTAGGGCTCGAGAAACCGGGTTTTTGAGAGAATCTGTGGGTAAAACGAAGTATTTTCGTCAAAAAACCCGGTTTCTTTGGTTGGTGCGTAAGTCCTGAGATTGTCATTGCTACTAAGTAAATCCACCTAATTAAACATAAGATCGGGATGGCTAAAAAGCTGACTGTATAAACATTCTTCCTTCTTCCTTCTACTTAGCATAAATAACTTTACTTATATCCTGTTACTTAACGGCGTTCATCTAACCAAGCAAAACCTGCACCGAGGGCTTCTGCAAGAATACTAACAAAACGATAGAGAGCAACTGCGCTAACAATTAATGCTGGAGAAAATCGGCGATCTAGAAGTGCGATAGCCGTAGCTTCAAAAACTCCCAATCCTCCCGGTGCTCCTGGTATCACTAAGCCTAAAACATAGGCAAAACTAAAAGCGCTAAATAATTGAGGAATCTCGCTAAAATTTATAGGAGTCAAAGCAGTTAAAGTCATTAAGAAACCGCCCCCGCGCAAACCTAAAAAAATGATTTCTCCTAATAAAAGCAGGAACGGATAGCGTTTAATTTGCGGTATAGAATTGGTAATTGGTAATTGGTAATTGGTAATTGGTAATTGTTCGGATTCATTAACGCCGTTATCTAATTGATTTTTGTCCTGATTTGTATTACCGCTTTTCTGTATTTGATTTTTACTCCCTAAACCTTTCATTTTTCCCACATATTGAACTAAGGGATTTAAAATATTGGGATGGACGGTCATCAAAATTGCTACTAAACTAAATACCTGCAAAGCTCGATTTTCCGGCTGACTGCCGATGGAAGCAATTAGCAAAGCAGCAGCGGCCATCAACAGCGGTTCTAGCAAAACACTAAGAGTAGCAATTGCTGCCGGGACTCCGCCTTCTCTTGCTGCTTGGATGCGACCCCAAAAGTGCCAAATATTGCCGGGTAAATACTTCCCGATATTAGTTTTCAGGAAAACTCGGATACCCCAAACAGTATCAACAGATTGATTAAATTCTCGTAAAATCCATAGCCACACCCAACCCGCCCAGATGTGAGAAAGTAAAGTAATGCTAAGCGCGATCGCGAGCATGACAACACCCGTCGTGTCAATGCGGATCGCCGCCACTTCTTGCCAGTGATCTTTAAAAGCCTTAGCGACAAATAGGAGAGTACCACCTAAAATGAAATAGCGCAGATATGGCTTGAGGCGCGAAATCACAGGCTTAATTAAGTTGCTAACTCGCTGAAAGTTTTGCTGTATCATTATTGATAGGGTTAAACATCAAGCTCGATCTATCAGCCTGGGGCATCGTCTATGGTTAGGGGCTAGGGGCTAGAGAAATAAGGGAAAGAGAATAAAAGTAAGAGTTTCGTCAAGCGCACATCAGTCCTATGCGTAAAAGCTTAGCAACAGCCAACTTACTACAAACTCACATCTAAAAATCTAAAATCGAATCACCAACTTACGAGAACATCCTTTATGGCAGGCCCCAGCGCTGACGGCAGTTCCTATCTTTTAGACGACAGCCCCAACAGTTTAACCTTAACTCCGGGCTTTTTGGCTCCTTACCCCAATGGACTATTTGCCCTCGGTGGCAATGATTTCATCGTCGGTTCAGGCGATGCTGAACAGATTAGTGGCGACACCGGCAACGATCGCATTCTAGGCGGTGGTGGGGTAGATATCCTATTCGGAGGTAATGGTAACGACTTTCTCAACGGTGGTCAAGGCAACGACTTCCTCAGCGGAGAATTAGGCAACAATACCCTACAAGGAGGTAGAGGAGATGACTTACTGATCGGTAGCGACGATGGCACCATACTTGTAGGCGACTTCGGCAAAGATACCCTCGTCGGTGGCATCGGCCTAGATATCTTCATCCTTCGTACCGATGCAGCAACACTAGACCCAGGTGCAGCCGATATTATCGGCGACTTTGACCCTTTATCTGATTTTATTGGATTAACTGACGGCATCACCGAGGACGATCTGACTCTACAACAAGTTTCCCTGACTCCCGGCAGTACGGACACCCTGATTCAAATTCGGCAGTCTGGTGCTATTTTGGGAATTGCTCTTAATACCTCCCCCGATGACTTCATCGGAGGTTTCTTCCCTGCTACCAATCTATTAGGTAATGAACTCAACCAAGCTCGCGACCTGGGCGTACTTAACGGCAATCAAACTATTAGTGACTTCGTGAGCCTCGATCAACCACAGGATATCTACCGCTTCACTATTCCTACTATTAGTGATTTCCAATTAGTTCTCAGCAATTTGAGCGCTGATGCCGATATTGCCATTATTAAAGACATCAACGACGACAAATCTATTGATGTCACAGATATTATCGATTCCTCCGAACAAGCAGATACAGAACCAGAGCAAATTACTATTGATTCCCTTTCCGCAGGAACCTATTACGTTAAGGTTTATCAATACGAGGGCGACACTAATTTTAGCTTGAATCTGTCGGCGACACCCAGCACCGCAAACTCAGAAGGCATCGGTACGCAGAATTTTGACACTCGCTTCGGGTTTGGTTTGGTAGATGCAGCGGCCGCCGTTTCTCGCGCTGTAAATGCTCCTACTTTCCCAGACGTTCCCGATTTGGGTGGAGATGAATGGGGACGGGATTTAGTCAAAGCTCCCGAAGTTTGGGCAACAGGAATTACTGGGGAAAATGTAATAGTAGCCGTTATAGATAGCGGCGTTGACTACAATCACCCCGAATTGTCGGACAATATATGGACAAACTTAGGCGAGACTGGTGTCGATCGCAACGGGATTGATAAAGCTAATAATGGCATCGATGACGATTTCAACGGCTTTATTGACGATTTTCACGGGTGGGATTTTATCGATAACGACAATGACCCGATGGATGAAAACAGTCACGGCACTCACGTATCCGGCATCATTGCTGCTAAACAAGATGGCGTTGGTATTACTGGGGTTGCTCCCAATGCCAAGATTATGCCTCTAAGGATACTTAATGCCCAAGGATCGGGCAAAACTGAGAATGAACTTGCTGCAATTCGGTATGCGATCGCCAATGGAGCAACTGTGATTAATCTAAGTGCAGGCGGTACAACATTGGAAACCGACGAACTAGAACTGATTCGCTTTGCACAAGCTAGAGGTGTGGTTCTGGTTTCGGCTGCGGGCAATGACTCTGGCCCTCGCCCAGATTACCCAGCCCGCTTTGCTTCCGAGGTAGGAATTGCCACAGGTTCAGTAGACCGCAATCAGAAGCTTTCTTACTTCTCCAACCTTGCGGGTACTACAGTCCTCAATTATGTGGTTGCGCCAGGAGGAGAAGGGGGAAATCGAACTCAGGATGATATTTATTCGACAGTACCGCTATCTTTCCCTGGTATTCCCTATCGTTACTATGCAGGTACTTCGATGGCAACACCGCACGTATCTGGGGTTGTAGCATTGATGCGACAAGCTAATCCGAATTTGACGGCAACCGAGATTAACAGGATTTTGGTGGAAACAGCCAACAGTTCTGAGGTGAGTGTTTAAAATTGGCTACCTTCAGTACGGAGAAGGATAAAGGTTCAAGGCAGAACGTTAAACTAGAATAAGGTTTAAGGCTGTACTCAAAAAGGCGATCGCAATTATGAAAGGTCTTAGGAAACAAGCGTGGATAGGTCATCAAGCTGCAAAAAGCGACAGACACCAAGCGAAAATTGCTGGGCGGCACTTGTGGCGCATCCTGGCCAGTTGGGCGATTTCCTCCAGCGTCATGCTGGGAGGGCCAGCCTTTGCCGACACAGCGCCAAACAGCATGACCTACAGCCAACTGCTGCAAAAAATCGAGCAGGGGCAAGTCTCCAAAATAGAACTAGATCCCGCCCAACGGCTAGCCAAAGTCAGGCTAGAGGGGCAAAAACCAACCGATCCAATGCAAGTGGTGAGCTTATTTGAGTACAACGCAGAACTCTTAGAGCAAATCCGCGCCAAAAAAGTAGATTTTGAAGTCAAGCCCTCTAGCGACAACAGTGCAGCAATGGGGCTAGCAGTCAATCTCTTGGTAATTTTTCTCGTGTTGGGCGTGTTAATGGCAATTCTGCGGCGGTCAACTCAGGCCCAAGGAAATGCCATGAACTTTGGCAAATCGAAAGCTCGCTTTCAAATGGAAGCCAAAACTGGGGTACTCTTTGATGATGTGGCTGGCATTGAAGAAGCCAAAGAAGAATTGCAAGAAGTCGTCACTTTCTTGAAAAAACCAGAGCGTTTTACAGCGATCGGTGCAAAAATTCCCAAAGGAGTGTTGCTAATCGGGCCTCCTGGTACTGGTAAAACTTTACTGGCAAAAGCGATCGCAGGTGAAGCAGGGGTTCCCTTCTTCAGCATCTCTGGTTCCGAATTCGTAGAAATGTTTGTCGGGGTTGGCGCTTCGCGGGTGCGCGACTTATTCAAAAAAGCTAAAGAACACGCTCCCTGTATCGTTTTCATCGATGAAATTGACGCAGTAGGCCGACAACGGGGCGCAGGAATTGGCGGCGGTAACGACGAAAGAGAGCAAACTCTCAATCAGTTACTCACAGAAATGGACGGCTTTGAAGGTAACAACGGCGTGATTATCATTGCCGCTACCAACCGCCCTGACGTGCTCGATACGGCCTTGCTGCGGCCGGGACGTTTCGATCGCCAAGTAATGGTAGATTTGCCCAGTTTCAAAGGCAGATTGGGGATTTTGCAAGTCCACGCCCGCAATAAAAAACTTGACCCGGAAGTTTCCTTAGAAACGATCGCCCGACGCACACCCGGATTTTCCGGGGCTGACTTGTCCAATTTGCTCAACGAAGCAGCAATTTTAACAGCCAGACGGCGCAAAGATTCGATCGCCAACCTCGAAATTAACGACGCGATCGATCGGATCACCATCGGCCTCAAACTCAACCCACTTTTAGACAGCAAGAAAAAGTGGATGACAGCTTATCACGAAGTCGGACACGCCCTCGTCGCCACCTTGCTACCAAATTCTGACCCCGTAGAAAAAGTAACGATCATCCCTCGTTCCGGCGGAGTTGAAGGCTTTACCAGCTTTACCCTCGACGACGAAATGGTAGACAGCGAAGGCCTGCGAAGCCGCGCTCTGCTTTTAAACCGGATTACAGTAGCCTTGGGCGGACGCGCTGCGGAGGCAGAAATCTATGGGCCAGACGAGATCGATACTGGTGCAGGCAGCGATATCAGGCACGTCACCGCCCTGGCTAGAGACATGGTAACGCTCTACGGGATGTCCGATTTGGGCCCTGTAGCTCTAGAAAGTCCTAATAACGAGGTATTTCTGGGTCGAGATTGGATGGCGCGATCGGAGTATTCCGAAGAGATGGCCGCTAAGATTGACAGGCAAGTACGGGCGATCGCGCTTCATTGCTACGAAGAATCTCGTCGCCTAATCCGCGAAAACCGAGCTTTAATAGACCGCTTAGTGGAGATTCTTCTAGATATGGAAACCATCGAAGGAGACGAATTTAGGCAAATCGTAGCTCAATACACCGAATTGCCTAAAAAACAATTAGCACCCAGTCGTTAACTGTTAACTGTTAATTTAGGACTTATATCATGTCCGGCAAATTACTTACGATCTGTCATTGCGAGCGAAGCGAAGC
>NZ_JAQMUA010000412.1:0-21481 GCF_028330895.1 Kamptonema animale CS-326
CGCCAATTCCCACTCCCCCTCCCACTCCCACTCCAATTTTCATTCCCACTCCGATCCCACCAACTCCGCCAATTCCAATATCACCCGCTCCGCTACCACCAACTTCCCCAGAAATCCCGATCGCAAACCCATCGGTTATACTGCCACCAACTCAAAACCCAGTTAGCATCTCCCTCGACCTCCAAAAGCCCTCAACTGCTTTACAACCAAATTTAATTGAGTTAGGAAATAACCTCCGCAACCTGACTAGCGAAAACGCCACAGAAGCAGTTTTTAACTCTACTTTCCGTGCAAACATCGATCTGAGTTTCAATTCCGGTAATATCATTCAGGCATTAGGACTGATCGAAAAATCATTCACTCAAGAATTTGGAGAATACCTCGGACGTAACTTAACAGTGGGATTTTCTTCTCTCAACGATATTCAAAACAGTTTGAAAATTATTGAACAGCAAACTGGTACAAAACCAAGCTTGATTTATATGTTCTCGCGACCGGAACAACTAGAATTAGTGCTAGTAACATCATCGGGATCTATAGTTCACAAAGCTGTTCCGGAAGCTAAGCGGGACGAGTTATTAAAGGTGATAACAGAGTTCAGAAATGATATTACTAATCCCCGTTTCCGAAATAGCACAATTTACCGCGCCTCTGCACAGTTACTTTACAAGTGGATGGTTACACCTTTAGAGCCAACTCTGCAAGAGCGTGGCATTGATACGATCGCATTTACGATGGATAAAGGTCTGCGAGGTATCCCTATTGCTGCTTTGCACGATGGCCAAAAGTTTTTGATGGAAAAGTACAACCTCAGCCTCATTCCCAGCATTAATTTAACGGATACTCGCTACGTAGATGTCAAAAATTCCCCTGTGTTGGCAATGGGAGCGTCACGATTTATTAATTTAAATCCTTTACCAGCAGTGCCGCTCGAGATCGCCACGATTATGTCAGAATGGCCGGGGGTGGGTTTTCTCAATGAGGGTTTTACTCTCGAAAATTTTAGGCGACAACGAGAGACTCAGCCTTTTGGTATTATTCACCTGGCTACTCACGGGGAGTTTCAACCAGGAGCACCCAGCAATTCTTTTATTCAACTGTGGGATAGTCGGCTACAGCTCGATCAGCTACAGCAGCTAAGATTGAATAACCCGGCTGTGGAATTATTGGTTTTGAGTGCTTGTAAGACTGCGGTAGGGGATGGAGATGCTGAGTTAGGTTTTGGGGGTTTGGCAGTGCAGGCGGGTGTAAAGACGGCGTTGGCGAGTCTTTGGTATGTCAGCGATGAGGGTACTTTGGGATTGATGACTGAGTTTTATGGGCAGTTGAAAAGTGCACCAATCAAGGCGGCTGCCTTGCGTCAGGCACAAATGGCGATGCTACGGGGAGAGGTGCGTTTGCAGGGAGGTCAGTTACGGATATCGAATGGGGCGACTGTTGATTTGCCGGAACCCCTCCTCAAACTTGGAGATCGGAATTTATCGCATCCTTTCTATTGGTCGGCGTTTGTGATGATTGGCAGTCCTTGGTAAATAACTTTATGCAGAAGGCAGAAAGGTATAGCTAGGGGCTAGGGGAAGAAGGAAATAGAATCTAATAGTTTCAGGAGTGTCAGAACGTCCTAACGGCTTTGGCAGTTGCTATAAAATTTAGTTTTCTAGAAGGGTACGAGGAAAGTGTTGGCGGTTGCTATAGGTTTTGCGATCGCCAACTTTGAAACATAGGATACTATAAACTTGTCTGCGGACAATGGGACACACCACTACCCGCGCAGGAGTTGTTTAATAGTTCCGACTAATTCCTGTGGGTGAAAAGGCTTAGCGATATAAGCGTCGGCTCCTTGCTTCATCCCCCAGTAGCGATCGAATTCTTCACTTTTGCTCGAACACATTACCACAGGTAAATTTTGGGTTTTGGGGTCGCTCTTGAGCCGCCGACAAACTTCATAGCCATTCATCCGGGGCATAACGATGTCCAGAACGACTAGATCGGGGCAATTAGCTTTGATTTGCTCTAGAGCTTCTACGCCGTCACTGGCGACAGTAACATTTAATCCTCTGCCTTTGAGCAGATCGGCGATCATCTCCCGCAGGGTAACGCTGTCGTCAACAACCATAACTGTACTCATATATTCCTACCTAGTTTCTGGGTTGAAACCTTAACAAGCAAGGGTAGCGTACCCCAATTTAAATTGTGATTGGTTATATAGAGTTTACCCACGTCTCATCATTTCCTTATCATTGCTCTTAATAATTCCGAGGAATCTCGGTTGACACACCTAGGGCTTTTTGCTACTTTATCACTCTATCGTAAAAATAGCATTGTTAGACAAAAAAATGCTGTGGAGGGTAGCGCTTAGAAAACTGCAAGTCTGAGTTTGCTCTCAGCGTCCTGCGCGGCGCTATCTCAGGGGAGTATCCCGATTTTGCCTGAAGAGGGAATCTGACCTCTTCCCCCTACCCTTCCCCCCCTAGCTCAGGAGACCTGTTTCATTCTCCCCAAAAAATTGTTTGACCAATCCCCTTACCCCTCGACTGCAAGGAGAGGGAGAGAAGAATTCTTACTATTAAATCTATTCGAGGTCGATCAGAATTTTTGAGCGCTGTTGTTATTTTGAGTACCTAATGTCTCCAGTTGATTGCTGTAAAGGCTTTCAAAATTTACTTGGCGGTGCATTGAGGTCTGGTCGGAGTTTTTAATGCCATTAACGACGGTTCCTAAGACAGAAGCACCGGAAATTTTTAATCCCTCTAATGCTTTGGTGACGAGAGAGCGATCGGTGCGATCGAGCGCTACTACTAAAATCGTACCGTCGGTGTGAGCAGCGAGGATGTGTCCGTCTGCTAGACCGACGAGGGGCGGAGTGTCGTAGATCACTAAGTCGAAAAAGGCTTGAAATTGCTCCATGAGATAGAGCATTTTTTTCGATGATAGGAGTTTGATCGGGTCAGGCGGGGTGGAACCTGCTGTGAGTACGAAGAGGTTGTCTTCGTCTGGCGATCGCTGGATCGCATCGTTGAGGCTGAGGTCTGTGGCGATCGCATCGCTGAGTCCCCGCACATTGGGTAAGCCTAAGCGCAGATGGAGTTGAGGTAAGCGCAAATCCGCATCTACGAGCAACACCCGTAAGCCGACTGCCGCCGCTGTCCTTGCCAGATAAAAAGCGATGGTAGACTTGCCATCTCCTGTCACTGCTGAACCGATCACTAAGGAACGCATCGATCTCCCTGGGGTTAGCAAGCGGATGTTTGTGTACAGGGAACGAAAGGCTTCTAAAAAGGAATAATCTAAATCCCCGTGTAATTTACTACCGCCCAACTGTAGTTGTGGGCTTTTGCCTAGAGTTCCATCATTAACATTCTTAACTGATGCTCGCTGCTTAGATTTCTTGGTGATTCTCTTAAGTTTTTTCGTCTGCGGAACTAACCCTAATACTGGTAGTTTCGTTCCCCATTTCACTTCTTCTGGGGTATGGAAAACTGTATTGAGCACTTCTATTACAAAGCCTACTGCTACGCCAAATAGGATGCTCAATACTAATGCGATCGCTAAGTTTTTACCTTTATTGGTAACAGTCACCGATAAAGGTTTACCGAATTCAGTTGTGAGGATCGTGGGTTCATTAATGATCGTCCACGGCGTGTCTTGCTGTCCTACGCCTAGTTTGAGGGTTTCTCGTTTAGATAAGAATACCTTCAAGCTCTCTGTCGCTACCCCCAATTCTCGCTCCAAATCTCCATACTGGCGGAGGACGGATGGTAATTCTCTGATATTTTTATTTAGACTATCTTCACTTGCTGCTAAGCTACGCTCTCTAGCTTCTAGCTGCTGGATTTGGCCTGCTACTGTGTCGAGTGTCAATTGAGCTTCTTTCTCTAACAAACCGCGCACATTTTGCTGCTTTTCTCGCAAAGACTGCATCGGCGGACTGTCTTCGCGAAATTGAGTGGCACTAATTGCTAGTTGAGTTTCTAGTGTCTGAAGCTGGTTGATTAAGGTTTCGTAACCTTTCGGGTTAACTGACACTACCCCGGCAATATTGCCCTGTTCTACCTGTGCCTTCAGGTTACTGTATAGCTTTCTGGTTTCAGCGAGCTGGGCTTGGAGAGTGACTTGATTAGATCCAATAGCGTTTCCTTGATCGGCGAAGCTTCTGCTAGTTAATTCTGGTAAACTCAGGTTAGCCTGCTGGCGCAGGGATTGCAGTTGTCGCTGTAGTTGATCGACTCGCATCCGCAGTGCTGGGAGCTGGCTATCAATGTACTCCATGCCCTTTGTAGTCTGTTTTAGACGCTCTTGGCGGCTGTACTCTAAATAGTATTTAGAAACTGTATCCAGGACAAACTTAATTTTATCCAGGTCTTTATCCTGGTAAGTAAATTCTATAATTTTCGTGCCAGCTTCTTTCCCATCTTTAGCATAAGTAATTCGGTTAATTTTTAACTGAGTATTGAGCTTTGTGTAGCTAACTTCTCGATAGTTAGCTTGTAGTTTTTTAACCAGCGGTTCCAGAAGTTTGGGACTCTTTAGCACTCGCAATAGAGTTTGATAGTCTACCATACTGCTGTCTTCGACAGAGGAACCAACTTTGTTAACTTCATCCGCACTGAAGTTTGCACTCTGAGACTGGATCAGCAATTGAGACAATCGACCTTCTGCCGTGATTGGTTCTACTAAAACCTGGAAACTGCCTTGATAGAGTCTGGTAATTTGCTTGGTTTTCCACAGTACCAACGACCCGGAAATTCCGCTGAGTATGACCGCGATCGTTACCATGATCCCCATCCTTCTCCGCATTACCGCAAATAGCCAGCCTAAATCTAAAGGCTCTTGATCGCTACTATCGTTATTCCCTGGAGAGAGGTTTGGCCCTGGTTGAGGCATAGCCCCCCCATTGCGCTTCGATGTTGTTGGCTGGAAATGATATTCTGTATCCATATTTTTTAATTGCTTCCTTCGCTAATAAAGTGTTATTTAGCCAATCGAATAAGTCCCAAGCTGTTGAGCAATGAGAGGACAGCATTCCCAATGCTCGGTACTGCCAGAAGGGCAGCAGTAGGATTTAAAATCAGGTTAACAGTGTCTACAACTCCGGCTGTGGCAGAGCGCCTGACTACAATGATATCTTTATTTCGGACGAGGGGGTTGGTCTGCTCGTTGATTCCTTGAGTAAAATCAATTTCTACGATGCGCCGGGATACAGTGCCGTCGAAATTGAGGCGGAGGAGTTCTACAAAACCCTTTTTAGCTCTACTACTGTTGAATCCTCCTGCTGCCATCAGCGCTTGGTTTAGGGTGGTGTTGGTGGGTACCTCTACCAATCCTGGTCTGACTATTTCTCCCACAACGTTGATTTGAATTTTTGCCGGAGAAAAGCTAGCGTCTGCGATCGCAGATATTTCTGCGGGGTTAATTTCCGTAGCAGTGGGAATTATAATCGTGTCTCCGTCTTGCAAAATCGTATCTTGATTGACATCGCCGCTCTCTAAAAGTTGCCAGAGGTTAACACTAAAAATTTGTTCGGAACCAGCACTGGTAGGGCGACGCACCTGCACCTGGCGAATATCAGCCTGGGGCTTGAGACCTCCAGCTAGCTGAATTGCTCTGGTAACTGTTGGCAGTCCTTGGACGCTTTGGGCGGATAAGGTATCTCCTCCGACTACAACATATCTCCCTGGGCGAGTTACCTCTCCTACCACCGCTACTGTGCGAGCTTGACTAGGAGGAGGAGCAAAGGTAGAAATTGCGATTTGGCGAGCTTCTGCTAGATTGACTGCTGCCGCTGTGGGTATGAAAATCGCATCTCCATCCCGCAAGGTGATGTCCGCAGATACGGTGCCAGTCTGTAAGTATTGCCACAGGTCAAAGGTTATGACTTGCGCTTGACCAACTCCCCCCGCTCGCCGCCGCACTTCTACCCGCCGAATGTCAGCAATTTGGGTCACGCCCTGAGCTCGTTCAATCGCCTGCACTAAAGTGGGAAATTGCACGGAAGGGACATTGCCCGCTCCTGATGTTAGGGGAATGCTATAGGAGCCGGGGCGGTTAATTTCTCCTGAAATCCAGACGTTGAGGGGGCGCGTCGCTTGCAAGCTAACTGTAATCTGGGGGCGTTTGAGGACAGGGGCGTAGGCATTGGAAATAGCAGTTGTTGCTTCCTCCAGGGTTAGCCCCTGGATGGAAATACTGCCAATTAGGGGTAACTGGATCACGCCACCCGCCGGAATTTGGTAGTTGCCGCTGAGTTGAGGCAAGTCGAAAATATCGACGCGAATGTTGTCTCCGCCTCCTAAAGTGTAAGTTCCCGTTGCGTTCGAGTAGTTGGCTCCCGAAGGAGGGGGAGCGGCATTCTGTGCAATTTGCTGTTGGGCGACCGTTGGCTGTGGAGAAGCGACACCTGCGATCGCTAACAGGCTCAGACCGGTCAAGAGGGGGACGATTTGTCTGGGCAAACTTGCGTTCGCAATATACAACGTAATTTGCTTCATGATTTTAATCTAACCTAGTGGGCGAAAAACTGCCAAACTGTGGGTTCTCCCTAGAAGGCAAAAGGCACCGAGCCTTAGTCAGAAGGAAATATACTTAAGTCATCTGCTCGCTAGCTCTGGCAGTTTTGAGAAAGCTTGACTATATTTAAAGACAGACCCGCTCCTAGTTTATTTTTGCTAGACAGTAAATAAAAAGAAATATTTAAGGTCGGTACTACAAATGAAAGAAATTCTCCGCGATCCTCTATTTTTACTAATTATTATAGCGATCGCTCTCATTGTACTGATATTAACTTATCAAGCAGTAGCCAAGAACAAAAAAATCGGGTTAAATCTGGAAAAAATCATTGCTGGCATATTTTTATTTGCGATTTCAGGAGCGTCAGGTGCAGGAGTGATGCCTTTTACTAAGTTGCACCCGCTAGTAATGGCAACCAACCAGACAACACCTCCCACCATCATCGGACAGATCGGAATCTATGCTGCTTTTCTATTCGTATTATTTCCTCGGCTGCGCTCTACTCTGAAAGATTATTTAAAAGCGTTCTTAATGACGATGAGTAGCGATCCGTCGTTAGCAATACTTTTATTTATGATCTTATTTTCACTTTTGTGGTCAGATACGAGTGATGTCAGCTTCAAAAATGGTTTAGTGATTTTAGAAGTAACAGTTATCGCTATTTACATAGGAAAGCAATATAGTTGGCAAGAGCTATATCCTTGGTGGCGTGTGGTCAACTTATTTGTTCTGTTGTGGAGCCTGTTGAAAACCAATGCGGATGAGGCTGGGTGCTGGAATGGAATACTGGGTCACAAGAACCAGTTTTCATTTTTTATGGCTCAAACAGCGGTTTTATGGTTTTTATTTGCCTTTTATTCGCCTAAAAATAGGCGTTTGGCGATTGTTTTTGGTTTGTTGGCTTCCTTGGCAGTCCAAAAAGGGTGTAGCGGAGCAAGCAGAATCTTGGTTATTATCTTATTAGGCCTTTGGTTTTATCTCAGTGTCATCAAAAAATTGCCGGTGCAGTGGGCTGTGATTTCAGTCATACTTTTCCTAATTATCAGCATTTGTCTGGCAATTGTGGTGATTAATAATCTGGAGGCGATTGTTGTGGATGGTCTCAAAAAAGATATGACATTGACGGGGCGAACGGAATTTTGGCCGCAAATCGTAGAGAAAATTAACGAGCGTCCCCTCCTGGGGTTTGGAGTTGCGGGTTTTTGGCAACCTTGGCGGGGTTTGGAAAATCCCGCCCATAGTATTATCATAGTTAAAAGTCAATTTGTCCCCCCTCATTCTCACAATGGCTTTTTAGATTTAGCCTGCGATTTAGGTTGGGGAGGATTGATATTATTTATGTTTTCATTTTTAAACAATCTTGTGAAAGGAGTCGTATATTTAACTCGCACGCAACTTCCCGAAGCAGGCTTGCCTCTTTTCATCTTGACCTATACACTAATGACAAACCTTACGGAAACAGGTCTTTTTGGGACAACCAGCATTTGGTTTTGGTACATTGTTATGTCAGTCCGCCTGAGTCAAGACATTTCAGTAAAGATTTAAACGGAAAGAGCATTTTTTGAAAAATCACCTGCTTTGTAACGAATTGAAAACTTATGATATTAGACAAGCTCTTTGCGTTTATAGATCAGCTCAGCCCAGGACTACGTAAGGTGATTGCCAACACAACTTGGCTATTTGCTGACAAGATATTGCAGCTAGGTCTGGGTTTGCTAGTAGGGTTGTGGGTTGCTCGTTACCTACAACCGGAGAGATTTGGTTTGCTTAATTATGCGATCGCGACAGCAGGGCTGTTTGCTCCCATTGCCAGCCTTGGATTGGGTTCGATCGTGATTCGCGATCTATCTCGGAATTCGTCTAATAAGGAAGAAATTCTGGGTACAGTTTTTGTCCTAAAAAACATTGGTGGCTTGATGGCTTTGTCATTAACCATCGTTACAGTAATTTTTCTAAATCCTACCGAACCCTATACTCAATTGTTGGTAGGAGTAACAGCATTAGTAACCCTGTTTCAGCCTTTTGAAACCATCGACTTCTGGTTCCAATCGCAAGTGCAATCAAAATATACCGTTTTGTCTACGAATGCGGCTTATTTGATTATGAGTGTTGTTAAAGTTATCCTCATTAATCTCCGAGCTTCATTGATTGCATTTTCCTGGATATTTAGTGCTGAATATGCTTTAAGGGCTGTGGGCTTTGTGATTGTTTATCAAGCAAATGGGAATCAGATATTAAGATGGCAATTTAACCGCAAGCTTGCTCTGGAATTGCTCAAGCAAAGCTGGCCGATGATTTTATCCGACTTCATGATCTTTATTTATATGCAGATCGATCAGATCATGATGAAACAACTTAGTAGCGCGGAAGAATTAGGACTGTATGCAGCGGCCGTAAAAGTTTCTGGACTCTGGTATTTTGTGCCTATGGCTATAGTTGGCTCTGTTTTCCCATCGGTTGTTAAAGCTAAAGACATTAGTGAAACTCTTTATACGGAGCGCCTGCAAAAACTCTTATATTTAATGTCTTTAATATCCTATGCAGTTGCAATTCCTGTGATGCTGTTTGCACAGCCGATAGTGATTCTTTTGTATGGAAAAAACTATCTTGGTGCTGCTCCCTCTTTAACGGTTCTGATTTGGGCTGGGCTGTTTGTCTGTTTGGGAATCGCCAGAAGTACATGGCTAATTACAGAAGGGTTCTTAAATCTTTCAGCCGCGACAACCGCTGTGGGCGCAGTTGTTAATATTATATTGAACTTTATTTTAATTCCCCGCTATGGTGGTTTGGGAGCAGGGATTGCTACTCTGATTGCACAGATGTCAGCTTCTTATTTAGCCCACGCACTTTACCCGAAAACTAGAAAGATGTTTTGGATGCAAACGAAAGCAATTTTTCTAGTCGATATTATCAAGAAAATAGGTCAATTATCCACGAGGAGATAAACAGATTTTTGTCAATACATTAAAAGTGAGGAAGTTACGAAATGAAGAATAATTGGATACATATCAAGGTGTAATTTTGCATAGCTTTCACTTGTTTGCTATAATTTTATTCACAGCTAAAATTTTGACCTTACTAAGGAGAAGCAATGGAGTCTTTAAAAGCAAAGTTATTTAGGAAATGGTTACAACTAGCGAATCAGAGGCATGAACGAAAATTAAAGAAGACCGTGACCAGTTCTCGAACTTCAAACAAAAGTTCTGCTTATATAAGCAACCCGAAACTTTCACTGATTGTGCAATTTTTCAATAAAAAACCTAACATTAAAAGTATCATTAATGCACTCAGGTCAACCTCTGTTGAAGAACTGATAGTTATTGATGATGGCTCTAGGGATGGTTCTTACGCAGAGTTCATGAAATACCTTGACAGACCCAATGACTTTTTGCTGCGCTGTAATGACTTGTTCGAGGTGAGAACATACGACCGAGCGATCGGGATGGCAAAAGGCGAATTTGTTTGTTTGCTCCAAGATGATGATATCCCTCCCTATAATAATACTTGGGTAGAGCAGGCACTGGTTTTGTTTGAAGCTTTACCAGAGTTACTAATATTAGGTGGTAGAGAAGGTTTAGACTTTTTAATGCCAGATCCCCTGCTTCCTAATCAAGAGCCAACCTATAGCAGAATTGGAGATATAGGGAGTTGGCCTGGACTTTTTAAGAACCGGATTTATAGCACACCTCATTATATAGAACCCAAAGCTGGTATACCATTTATGTTTACTACATCTGTTAATAGAGCTCCAACATTTTTAAGAAGAAAACAGTTTTTGGAACTAGGAGGTATTAATCAAGATTATGCTCCCTTTCAGTTTGACGATGATGAGGTGAGCGTTAGAGCTTGGTTAGGGGGATACCAGGTAGGCTTATATCCCAGCCCATTTGTGAGAAATGTTGGCGCTGGTGGGATGAGAATTTTTAATAGTGAAAGAGTGAAAAAACAATCCATTATTAATGGCAAGAGATTTTACGATGCCTATGCTCCGATTATTAGCAGTGGCGAACTGCAAAATATGATAGATCGCGCTAATCAGCAATTAATCAATCCCCGTAGCAGCAACTAATTTAATTGTTTTTAAGAAAGGTTGATTATCAACCGTAATGCCTCCTCGAAAGGCGGTCAAGTCACCGCCAAGATGGCGGTGTTACGGATACTTTTGTGCAAGTCCTGAATGAGTTTTATGAACTTCACAAAATGCAACATAAAGATATTGTAAATTTAATCTACGCTAGCACGTCTAAGCCAATTTGCAGACTATAATTAGAATAATCTTTACTTTCAACCGAAAGCAAGTGATGGCAA
This sequence comes from Kamptonema animale CS-326, assembly GCF_028330895.1. Lineage (NCBI taxonomy): Bacteria > Bacillati > Cyanobacteriota > Cyanophyceae > Oscillatoriales > Microcoleaceae > Kamptonema > Kamptonema animale. Next base: position 10,816 of record NZ_JAQMUA010000412.1, read on the forward strand.
TCAGTAGGAGTAGATACTTAAAAGGTAAAATAACGATGACTGCAAAGCAGGCTTCCTGAGTATTTTCCCTTTTGCCTTCTGAGGAATGCCTTCTGCCTTCTACTGATGACCGAAACAAGTGCGGTAGATTCCGAGAACAATCCATTCTGGGGACGCAGAAAGCGCCAGCTACAAAGCATAAAATTGGTCTGAGTCAGTCTTGCCGATACTAAACTATAAGTAGAGTCCAAGTAATGTCCAATTACCAAATTAAAACACCTGTTGCTTTTATTGTCTTTAAACGTCCAGATACAACGGCCAAAGTATTTGAGGTAATTCGTCAGATCAAACCACCTAAATTGTTAGTTGTTGCTGATGGCCCCCGCGCAGATAGACCAGGAGAAGACAAAGAATGCGCTGCGGTTAGAGCTATTATCGATCGAGTAGATTGGGACTGTGAAGTATTGAAAAATTATGCCGACACTAATTTAGGCTGTCGGCAGCGCGTTGCTAGCGGCATAGATTGGATATTTGATACAGTTGAAGAGGCAATTATTATCGAAGATGATTGTCTGCCCGATCCTACATTTTTCCGCTTTGCTGAAGAATTGCTGGAACGCTATCGATACGATCAAAGAGTGATGTCCATTTCTGGTCAAAATGTTCAATTTGGGCGACAGCGAACAGACTATAGCTATTACTTTTCTTGCTATACTCACTGCTGGAGTTGGGCGAGTTGGAGACGAGCTTGGAAACACTACGATTTAGATATGAAGTTGTGGCCGGAAATTCGCGATGGCAATTTTTTAACAGATATTCTCAAAGATCCCCGCGCGGTGAGAGTGTGGACAAATGCTTTCCAACTTTGTTATGAAGGAAAACTAAATACCTGGGATTTTCAATGGGCATTTGCTAGTTTCATTCAAAATGGATTGAACATTATTTCTCAAACCAATTTAGTCTCTAACATTGGTCATGGGGCAGGGGGGACTCATACACCAGATGTTGACAGTCCTTATAATAATATGCCCACAGAACCTCTAGAATTTCCTCTGAAACATTCTCCCTTTTTGATTCGGGATACCCAAGCAGATAATTTCACCCAAAATACTTTATACGATTACGATCCACCGATGATTAGAAAAGTGCAATACAAACTGAATCAACTTTTGAAAATTAAGGCAAGCCCAGTTAATGGCAAGCGTTTATGAAAGTATTACTTCTCAGTTATTCTGATAGAGAAGGGGGTGCAGCCCGTGCAACTTATCGGCTGCACCAAGGTTTAGAACATCTAGGGCTAAGTTCCCAAATCCTTGTACAAAATAAAAGCAGCGACGATCCCAATGTCATTCCGATTAAAGGGAAGCTAGCTCATAAATTTGAAGAAATCAGCTCGACACTCTATAACTTACCCTTGCGGCTGTATTCACACCGCAATTCGGCCATATTTTCTACCCAGTGGCTGCCCGATTCTCTACCTGCGAAAGTGGCTGAAATAGCACCGGATATTATTAATTTACACTGGGCTTGTAAGGGATTTCTGCAAATAGAAAGTCTGCCTAAGTTTAATAAGCCCATAGTTTGGACGCTGCATGATATGTGGGGTTTTACAGGCGGGTGTCACTATACGGAAGATTGCGATCGCTATACTCAATCTTGCGGTAGTTGCCCGCAACTGCACAGCAGCAAAGACTTCGATCTCTCCCGCTGGGTATGGCAACGAAAAGCGAAAGCTTGGAAAAATTTAAGCCTTTGTCTAGTTAGTCCCAGTAAGTGGTTAGCAAAATGCGCTAGTGAAAGCTCACTTTTCAAGGGGTATAGAATAGAAGTTATCCCCAATGGACTTAACGCTCAAACTTTCAAGCCTATTAACCGCCTACAGGCACGAACCATCTTAAATTTACCTCAAGACAAACAACTGATATTATTTGGAGCTATGCAGGGAACAGGCGATCGCTGGAAGGGATTTTCCTTACTTCAGTCAGCAATTAAAGAGTTAAGCCAATCTCACGACCCAGAACAATTAGAACTCATAGTTTTCGGGGCCTCACAATCTACCGAACAGTCCGAGTTCGGTTTTAAGGTACGCTATCTAGGTAAATTGTATGATGATAGTACCTTAGCCCTTGCCTATTCAGCCGCTGATGTGATGGTAGTGCCTTCAGTCTATGAAGCCTTTGGGCAAACCGCCTCAGAAGCCCTCGCCTGTGGTACTCCCGTCGTTGCCTTTAATGCCACAGGCTTAAAAGATATCGTCGATCACCAACAAAATGGTTACTTAGCTCAACCTTACAAAAGCGAAGATTTAGCCCAAGGTATTACCTGGGTATTAGAAAACCCAGAAAGACATCAAAAACTTTGCGCTAACGCCCGTCAAAAAGCCGAGCGAGAATTTACCCAAAAACTGCAAGCCAGTCGATATCTATCTATTTTTAAAGAATTAGTTCCCCTCTAATTCCATCTCAAAAATTGCAATCAATATCAATATAATCGCTCTTTTGTTCAGCAAGTGTAGAATCAAGTCAACAAATTATTGAAGGTTAAGGTCTAATATGCTGAGAGTTGTCTACGACCATCAAGTTTTTACATGGCAGAAATATGGTGGTATTTCTAGATATATATATGAGGTAGCAACTCACCTCGCTGAATCTAAAAATATAGAGGTTAAAATTTTAGCAATTGCCTATGTTAACGAGTATTTGAAAAGTTATAAATCCCCCAATAAATCGAACTTAATTGTTGGATTTCCTATTCCTGATACTCGAAAAAAAACACTCTATGAATTAGTTGGGAAATTTAATCATAAGTTGTCCGAAATTTGGCTTAAAAAATATCCTCACAATATTTTACACAAAACTTATTACAGTTCTGAAAATCTCGTAACAGATCCGCGAGTGAAAGTGGTAGTTACAGTCCACGACATGATCCACGAAAAGTTCAGTAACTTTTTCAATAGCAAAAAAATATTTAATACCCAAGAAGATCCAACATCTTTGGTAAAAAAAGAAGCTGTGCAGCAAGCCGATAGAATTATTTGTGTTTCGGAAAATACCAAAAAAGATTTAATAGAAATCTTAAATGTAGAACCTAGCAAGATATCTGTAGTCTATCACGGCTACTCTTTAAATACCTATGCTAGCGATAGTTTTCTTCCCAAAATCCCTCATCCCTATATTTTATACGTAGGAGAAAGAGGAACTTACAAAAATTTTAAAACTCTATTGCAAGCCTATGCCAATTCCAGTCAATTACGAAATAATTTTCAGCTCGTATGCTTTGGAAGTCGTGTATTTTCTAGTGAAGAAATCAATAATATTAGCGAACTGGGACTTCCAGAAGGTAAAGTGATTCATGTTTCAGGAGATGATAAATTTCTGGCAAGTTTATATCAAAATGCTGCGCTTTTTGTTTATCCTTCGCTTTACGAAGGGTTTGGGATGCCGCTGTTAGAGGCAATGGCACTTAACTGTCCCGTTGCTTGCAGTAATACAAGTTCTATGCCTGAAGTAGTTGGAGAAGCCGCCGAATTATTTGACCCGCATGAACCTGATAATATTGCTGAGGCTATGGAAAAAGTTTTGTTTTCAACGGAGACAACTGAAAAATTAATCCAGTTCGGCACAGAAAGAATCAAGCTTTTCTCTTGGGAGAACTGTGCGGAACAAACCAAACAAGTCTACTTATCTCTGCTATAATTTTATTGAGTGATGCACGGGAGGAAAATAAATGGATCGTTTTCACTTAGTAGTTTTTAATTACGAACGAATTTCCCTGTTTTTAGACAACTTTGACAAAATCAGGAACTTCGATCCAGAGCAAGATAAAATCTATATCTTAGACTGCTCTTCTAATCATAAAAAAGAGCAAGAGAAAGTTGCTAATTTCTTAAAAGAAAAAGGTTGGGTTTTCAACAAACAAGTTCATTTTATAGTGAGAAGAAATTGGGGGATTGACCAAGGTGCTAGAATAGATTACTTTGGTTTGTTAATAGATAATTACTTTGATTCTCCCCCAAAATATATCTGGCAGTTTCAGGAACACTATCTCGACTTGACATCTCCGGCGAGTAGATATCCCCTAGAGTTTCCCACAATTGGAGGTCAAATTAAAGCAGACTTAATTCCAGATGATTTGATTGTAGATTTAAATGAATGCGAAAAAATCTATGAACAAGATCCGGCAGTTGCCATGCTTTATGCAGCTCGCTTAAAGATGATATTATTTTCCCACAAAGATGGCAGAGAGTGGTTTTACGCTAACGGAGGAAACTATTTTATCCGAACATCCTACGCCCTGCAATTATACAATCACAATCTTTTGGATAGCTACAAAATGATTTTCGATGGCAAGTCAGATTGGACTTTATTTGTGGAAATGGATCAAGGCTATCGATTAACACAAAAAGGAGCCAAATGGTATGACTTAGTAAGTGGCTACAGTTTTGACCTGCCACCGACCTTAAGAAATTTGGAAACAGCCAACAATGTCGTCCTACAACAAGACAAAGAACATAATCATGAAGATTATTATAGTCCCTTATACGATCGATATCAACAACGTTGCTTAAAAGCTGTAAATACTCCCCCCTGGCTCAGAAAATTTTTAATTACAAAGGCTTTGTTTATAGATAGCCTCAAGATAAGATTAAGGAAGATCAAACGCAGCTTACTCCCGCGTCAATCACAAAAGGTAACAGTTCTGAGAGAAGGAAAGCTCAAAAAACTTTGACGATTATGGAAGAATCAGCTAATTTAGAAAACATGAACAATACTAGAATTTCAGTCCTTCTAACTTGCTTCAACCGCAAACAAAAAACCTTGGCTTGTTTAGAGGCTTTGTTCAACCAAAATCTACCCGCCGATGTTAGCATCACCACCTATTTAGTAGATGATGCTAGCACTGATGGTACGGCGGAAGTTGTCAGTGAAACCTATCCTCAAGTCAAGATTTTTCATGGCAATGGCAACCTCTTTTGGAACGGTGGAATGCGCTTTGCTTTCACTGAAGCCATGAAAGACGATCCCGATTACTACCTCTGGCTAAATGACGATACCATCTTATATCCAGAAGCCATCAGTACCTTATTAGCAACGAGCAAGGAACTATTAGAACGAGGAGAAACCAAAGCAATTGTATCGGGTTCAACCTGCGATCCCCAAACAGGTAAAACTACTTACGGCGGCGTTGTGCGAGATAACTTCTTACTCCCTTTTCGATATCGCGTTCTAGAACCGACTCAAGAAGTTCAAAGTTGTGGAACAATACATGGTAATTGCGTCCTAATTCCTCGCAACGTCGCTCAAATTGTCGGCAATCTCGATCCTGCCTTTGTCCACTACATAGCTGACTGGGACTATGGCTTGCGAGCGAAGCAAAAAGGATGTACAGTCTGGATCGCAAAGGGTCATCTAGCAACTTGCTCTCTAAACCCGCAAGTGACACAAACGGCGGCATCAAATCTGACGGAAGGCTTGCAAAAAATGAGTACGCCTAAAGGTTTAGCCTTTAAAGATGCGACTCTGCAACCTGCTAGTGAGTGGAAAGTATTTACTCAGCGCCACGGAGGTTTATTGTGGCCAATTTATTGGCTGCTACCTTATCGGAGGTTAGTGTGGCTTTCAGTCTTGGCTAAACTAGGATTAACTAACAACAAAAACTAAGGTGAAGAGGATGCAGAATCGGGATCAAATTCGCATTGCTTGGCTTGTCCCTGATGTCGAACTGGGAGCATACTGGCAACCAGTCTTGAGAGAATTTACTAAAATTTTTAAGCAGACTAAGTTTTATACCGGTCGCGTTTGGCCGGGATTTGATGAAACGCTACCGGGAGCTTCGGCAATTGAAATAGTAGGGGAGACTAAATTTGTTGAAACGACTAAGATAGAGATGGGTTACGATCGCGGCTTTCTAATGGTATCTCCCAGTATTATTGGTTACTTGCTGCAATTTCGACCTCATGTGGTTTTTCCTCAAGCTTTTTCGCTGTGGACTGTCTTGACAGTAGTCCTCAAACCGCTTTGTGGTTGGCGAATTGCAATTATTTACGATGGCAGTTCCCCCAACTCTGACTTTCGAGATTCGGGTTTTCGGACTTTTGCTCGACGCATTCTGGCTCGGTTTGCTGATGCCTTCGTTTCTAACAGCCAAGCGGGAACAAAATATCTGGTGGAAGTACTCAATGCTCAACCAGAGCAAGTCTTTACTAGAACTTATCTAGTTCCTGATACTGAAGCTCTGATGAAAAGATTGGAAAAAACAACTGTGCCTAATTTGCAGTTGCAGCGCCCAATCTTTCTGTATGTAGGGCGGATTACAGCTAGGAAGGGAATTAAGACTTTACTAGAAGCTTGTGCAGTTCTAAAAAGTCAGGGGTACTCTAATTATACGCTGCTAATTGTTGGTAAGGGAGATCAACGAGAGGAACTTGAAGCGTTTATTAAAGAGCGCGATCTTGAAGACCAAATAACTTGGGTGGGATGGGTTGAGTATGGAAGTTTGGGAGCTTACTTTCAGCAAGCTGATATTTTTGTATTTCCTACTTTTGAGGATGTCTGGGGGATGGTGGTGCCAGAGGCGATGGTGTTTGGCAAACCGATACTTTGTTCTAATGCAGCGGCTGCCTGTGAACTGATTGTAGAAGGAGAAAATGGTTACATTTTCGATCCCCACGATCCTCAAAGGTTAGCGGAGGCGATGCGTAGCTTTCTAGACGATCCTGATTTAATACAGTCAATGGGAGATTTTTCTCGTCAGTTAATTGCTCGCACAACTCCTGCCAGCGCTGCTGAAGCTTATGCTGAAGTTACATCATTTTTAATGGGGGATGGTTAGTTATTAGTTGTTGGTAGTTGGTGTTAATTTGTGGTGGTTAGCTATTAGTTAGTAATTGGTGGTTAGTTGTTAGTTGAAACCCGCTTCTGTCGGTCTTGAGTGTCACAAGCAGTTTGTACGCGGAATTTTACCAGCCTTGTTAGTGGTTTTTTATGCCAGTAAGAGGCAAATCTCTTTTGCGCTCGCCAGCCTAAAATTCCAAAAGGTTAAAATTTGTACTGTGACAGTTGATACTATGGAAGGTGGGCTTGAGAATAACAACGGCCTCAATAATACCAAATCCCAGCGGAAAACCATCTCGATCTTAGCGATGAGAAACATGAACCACTAGCCACTAACGACGAACTACGAACGAGTAACCACCAACAACTAACAATCTACAGATGAAAATTCTTTTATCTGCCTTTGCCTGTGAACCCGGACAAGGTTCCGAAGAAGGAGTGGGCTGGAATACGGTGGTAGAAGCAGCAAAACACCAAGAAGTCTGGGTACTAACTCGCACCTTTTACCGTGACGCTATTGAAGCTGAACTTGCTGAACGCCCGATCGCGAACCTACACTTTATCTACCTTGAGCCTCTAGGCTGGAAAGAAAACTTTAAAGGCAGACAGGGGGGAGTGCAACTGCACTACTATCTGTGGCAAATTTTGGCTTATTTTGTGGCGCGATCGCTCCACCGTAAAATAGGTTTTGATATCGCCCGCCACGTTACCTACGTTAAATTTTGGTCGCCTAGCTTCATCTCACTGCTGCCAATTCCTTTTATTTGGGGCCCCGTAGGCGGCGGTGAAGCTGCTCCCAAAGCTTTTTGGGCAGATTTTAGCTCCAAGGCAAAACTTTACGAAACCGCGCGAGAATGGGCGCAGAAGTTAGGGGAAAGCGATCCCTTTGCTAAGATTACTGCCCGACGCAGCATCTTAGCCTTGGCGACAACGGAGGATACGGCGAAGCGGGTGCAGGCTATGGGTGCGAAAAACGTGCAGGTGCTTTCCGAGGCGTATCTCTCCAAGGCAGAAATGGCACGGCTGCGAGAGTGCAAAATGCCCGGGGATTCTCCTCTGAGGTTCATCAGTATGGGGCGGCTGCTGCACTGGAAAGGTTATCACCTGGCGGTACGGGCATTTGCGATCGCCAACTTGCCCAATGCTGAATATTGGCTGGTGGGAGACGGCCCGGAACGCGATCGCCTGAAATCTCTAGCCGAAGAAATGGGCATTTCCTCTCAAATTAAGTTCTGGGGGAGGCTGCCGCGCCAGGAAAGTTTGGGTAAGCTAGGAGAATCTCATGTATTAATTCACCCCAGCTTGCACGATTCAGGTGGGTGGACGTGCCTAGAAGGGATGGCAGCAGGTCGCCCGATCGTCTGTTTCGATCTAGGAGGGCCCTCTACCCAAGTGACCGCTGAAACGGGCATAAAAGTGCCTGGTTATCATCCCAAACAGGCAGTCAATGACTTAGCTGAGGCGATCGCTCGTTTGGCCAACGATCCAGAGTTGCGATCGCGCATGGGTCAAGCAGGTCAAAAACGGGTGGCAGAGGTATATGATTGGGATGTCAACGGTCGCTTCTTCGCCCAGTTGTGCGAAGACATCGTTGCCCAAAAAAAAGATAAAATTTGAGCGGGTGCATTGGTTATTAGTTAAGAGTTATAGGTCAAAAAAAACCGTAACAAATAACAAATAACAGCTACAAAATTCAAAATCCAAAATCTAACATCTAAAATCGAATGAGCGTTGTAATCATTACTGGATCGGCTGGTTTAATTGGTTCCGAGGCATCTAATTTTTTTGCCAGCCAGGGATTTGATGTGGTGGGAATTGATAATGATATGCGCCGCGTATTTTTTGGAGACGAAGCCTCCACTACTTGGAATCGGCAACGTTTAGAGCAATCCTTAAAAGGCAAATATCACCATGTCGAAGCAGATATTCGCGATTATGAAGCCATTGCCAAGGTTTTTAAGCAGTATGGTTCTGATATTAAGTTAGTAATTCATACCGCAGCTCAACCCTCTCACGATTGGGCCGCGCGGGAGCCTCTGACAGATTTTACTGTCAATGCCAACGGCACGCTAAACCTGCTGGAAGCAACCCGACAATATGCAATTGAATCTCCATTTATTTTCACTTCAACTAACAAAGTTTACGGCGATACCCCTAACCGTTTGCCCTTGATAGAATTAGAGCATCGTTGGGAAATCGATCCTAGTCATACTTATGTAGGCGGCATCCGAGAAGATATGTCCATTGACCACACCCTGCATAGTTTATTTGGTGCTTCTAAGGTAGCGGCTGATGTTTTAGTTCAGGAATACGGTCGCTATTTTAATATGAAAACTGCCTGTTTTCGGGGGGGGTGTCTCACGGGGCCGAATCACTCTGGTACTCAATTGCATGGCTTTTTAGCTTATTTAATGAAGTGTGCGGCAATGGGTACTCCTTACACAGTTTTTGGTTACAAAGGCAAGCAAGTGCGTGACAATATTCACAGCGCGGACTTAATTGCTGCATTTTATGAATTTTTTAAAGCTCCCAGAGTGGCAGAAGTTTACAATGCTGGGGGAGGTCGCCATAGCAATTGTTCAATGCTAGAAGGCATTCAGATGTGCGAGGAGATTACTGGTCGCAAAATGAATTGGAACTATGGGGAAACTAATCGAGTTGGCGATCATATTTGGTGGATTAGCGATAATGGGCGATTTGCCAGCCATTATCCCGAATGGCAGATGAAATATAATGTCAAACAAATCCTGGAGGAGATTTACGAATTTAACCGCGATCGTTGGTTAAAAGAGGTAGCATAATGATAGATCAAGGGAAGAAAAATGTCATTGGTGTTTTGGTAAATTCTCTAGATTATGAAGCGGCTGTTAGCACTATTATTACGGCCGCTCACCAACACCAACCAATGTCTATTTCCGCTCTAGCAGTTCATGGCGTAATGACGGGAGTTCTTGACAGAATTCATCGCTACCGACTCAATCATTTTGACTTAGTATTGCCAGACGGACAACCTGTAAGATGGGCATTAAATTTGCTCTATCATGCAGGGCTCCCCGATCGCGTTTGCGGGCCAACTACAATGTTATTAGTATGCGAACGTGCAGCAGAAGAAGGATTGCCTATTTACTTGTACGGTTCTAAACCTTCCGTACTTGAAGCATTATCCCATAATCTTTGCAAGCGTTTTCCTAAGTTAGTAATTGCGGGTTCTCAACCTTCTCGATTTAAGCAAGTTTCTGCGGAAGAAAAACGAGAAATTGTAGAACAAATTCGCAAAAGTGGGGCCGCAATTACTTTCGTTGGTTTGGGTTGTCCTCGGCAAGAAGTTTGGGCTTATGAATATCGCAATGATTTGTCAATGCCATTAATGGCTGTAGGTGCAGCTTACGATTTTCATGCCGGTAATTTGGCTAAAGCTCCTGAGTTTTTAGCTAGTTTAGGTTTAGAGTGGGTATTTCGCTTGGCAATGGAACCGAAGCGTCTTTGGAAGCGATATCTTTTACTAAATCCGCTTTATATTTGGCTGTTTACTTTGCAGTCTTTGAACTTAAAGCGGTTCGATCCTCAAGACACAGATCCCCCTTTGGAGGAAATGCGTTACGGTTAGGAATTTTGATACAGCATATTTCAGGTTTATGAAGGGACACGGCAATACCCAAGGCGTTTCAACTTAAAGACGAAAGCCGCCAGGGACTTAAGTCCCTGGCTAATAGCTAGGGCTTGCTGAATCAGTGCCCGGAGGTGATGCAGTCTGGGTTATGCGATCGCGGAGGGAGAGTATGGTGCAAGAAAAACAGGTAAAATAGGTCAAAAGCCTTGCATCACCATCCCTCACCATGTACAGAAAAGCTGAG